>JBAPNE010000058.1:0-18499 GCA_049278975.1 Candidatus Kryptoniota bacterium | reverse complement strand
AGACAGGAGTCTGCTGCAAGACGATATCATCACAGAAGTGGATCACCAGAAAATTAATTCGACGAAAGATTTTGCCGATATTTTGAAAAATAAAAAAAACGGTGAAGCGGTGATGCTAAGAGTGTTGACAAAGCAAGGAAGCTCTTACGTTTCGAGATTCGTGGCGGTGGAGGTCGGCGAGTAGTCGCAGAAATATTTTTCGTCTCGACGTGATAATAGATTTCATAGAGCTATTGGCATCGCTCTCGTTCCGGAATATTTTTATGGGTGACCGTGCCTTTGAATGATAACGGGTGTGCGTCTTTCTTTTTTCTCGCGCAACAGCTTGTTTATTTTCAATTCTATTAATTGCACAGGAGGTTCGTACTTTCACGGCATGTTGTTAAATTACCTACGATGATAATCAAAAGCCTAAATATCATGGATTGTCCTTCTTTATAACGTTTGAATTATTATTCGTGTTATTCGTCCCTGCGAGTGGGACATTTGACTTGTCGAAACAAAATTGAGGTCCAACATGAGTGTCGGTAATTTAGAAGCTCAACCGTCCCGCGAACGGGATCTTCGGCAGTTCAAGCGCGAGCTTAAGCTTTTAGACTCGACCATGATCGTCATCGGCTCGATGATCGGATCGGGAATTTTCATCGTGAGCGCGGACATCGCAAGAACTGTCGGCTCTCCGGGATATTTGCTTTTGGTTTGGCTCATCACCGGAATAGTAACCGTGATTGCAGCGTTGAGTTATGGGGAGCTTGCAGGCATGATGCCGCACGTCGGCGGACAATATGCATACTTACGCGAAGCTTATGGTCCGCTCATCGGATTTCTTTATGGGTGGACACTCTTCTTAGTCATACAAACTGGCACAATCGCCGCGGTAGCGGTTGCATTTGCAAAATTCACAGCTGTACTCATCCCATGGTTCGGCGAGACGAATATACTCGCCACAATCTTCGGGTTGAAAATTTCGGCGGCGGAAGTTTTAGCAATAGCCAGCGTTGCATTACTGACCTATGTTAACGCGCGCGGACTCCGCCAGGGAAAAATCGTGCAAAATATTTTTACGATCACAAAAACCCTTGCACTTGTCGGATTGATTATCCTCGGCATAATCATTGGAAGAAACGCATCGGCGGTTTCTGCGAACTTTTCCAATTTCTGGCGCGCAAGTTGGACGCACCTTTCTAATGGAAAAGTCGTTATGATTGAATCGCTATCCGGTTTCATGCTCGTAGCCGCTATCGGAGTTGCCATGGTCGGATCGTTATTCTCCAGCGACGCATGGAATAACATTACGTTCACCGCAGGAGAGGTTGAAAATCCGAAGAGAAATATTCCGCTCAGCCTCGCTCTCGGGACACTAACCGTTACGATTCTCTACATTCTTGCAAACGTCTCTTACATTCTAATATTGCCTGTGCTCGGAAGCCCGAGCGGTGGCGATGTGATCAGCCGGGGAATTCAGTTCGCGGCAAATGATCGAGTTGGAACCGCCGCGGCAGCAATAATATTCGGTACGCCAGCTGCAATCATAATGGCAATATTGATAATGATCTCGACTTTCGGCTGCAACAACGGATTGATACTTGCGGGCGCGCGTGTCTATTACGCCATGGCTAAAGATAAAGTATTTTTTCAGAGCGCCGGGAAGCTAAATGCCAAATCTGTTCCCGGTGCAGCTTTGGTGGTACAAGGAATCTGGGCGGGTTTGCTGTGTTTGTCGGGTACATACAGCGACCTACTCGACTACGTAATTTTTGCCGTGCTCATTTTCTATATCATGACCATCGCAGGAATTTTTATTTTGCGGAAGAAGCGGCCGGATGCCGAACGCCCTTATAAAGCGTTCGGATATCCAATTGTGCCCGCGCTATATATTTTTGCCGCCGCTGCAATTTCGATTGATCTCCTAATTTTCAAGCCGCGATACACATGGCCCGGAGTCGTAATCGTTCTGCTGGGTATTCCAATTTACTTCATTTGGAAAAAGACAAAGTCAAACTGAACAATGCCCGGACTTAAAGTTTTTCTGAGCTACCATTCTTCTGACAAAGCACTCGCCGGAAAAATTAAACTCCATTTGGACAGTTATGGAGTAAATATTTTCCTGGCACACGAGGACATTCAACCAACTGAAGAATGGCAAACGCGGATTTTATCCGAACTTAAACGAACGGATGTTTTTCTCCCGCTATTGACCGATAAGTTCCAGACTTCAAAATGGACGGCACAGGAATGCGGTGTTGCTGTCGCCAGAGGCACTTTCATCGTTTCGCTTAAAGTGTCGATCGATCCATTCGGATTTCTATCAAAGTATCAGGCATTCAATTTCCGGATTGAAAATATTGCTCGCTCTTGTTCCGGTATAGCGAAAGTGATTCACAAAAATCAGAAATTTCAAAAGCGATTCATTGACGGTCTGATTGCATCAGTCGGCCGCAGCGAGACTTTCGAGGAAGCAAAGGAACGCACTTCGATGTTAAATGAGTTCAGCGGCTACAACGGACGACAGGTCGATGATGTCATAACGGCAGCCGTGGACAATTTTCAAATTCATCGATCATTTGGTGCCCGCAGACAACTTGAAGTTTTCCTGAAGAAACATGAAGACAAAGCCGATGACGGTGTGGTGAAGGCATATAGGAAACTTGCCTCGTAATTATTTCCATCTCAAAGGGAACTGAATCCGCTAATCAATCTAGGTACACTTATTTTTTCCTTCCGCATGAATTTTGAGGCAGTTCATTATATATTTAAAATCAGCCGTAGGCTGATGCGCCTCCGGCGCAAAAGAAATTTGTCTTCTCGTCAAAACTTGGAACCATAATGCAGCGACTAAAGAACATGCTCCAGGAACGAAATACTATCGTGATTAAGATCGGCACAAACCTGCTCGCGGAAAAAGAGCGCGGCATTAACGCCGAACGAATCAATGAAATCGCAAAGAGTGTTTCATACCTGCGGTCACTCGGCAAAAATGTTGCAATCGTTAGCTCAGGCGCAATTGGCGCAGGTGTGGCGGCGATGAAGATCTCTGAGCGGCCGAAAACAATTCCCGAAAAACAGGCAACCGCAGCAATCGGTCAGCCACTCCTCATGGAAGCTTACGAGAACGCATTCCGAGGCCAGCATCTGCCCATTGCACAAATCCTGCTGACAAAGGACGACTTCGTAAACCGAGGCAGATACGTGAATGTGAAAAACACTTTTGCCGCACTCTTCGACAAAGGTGTTGTCCCGATTATTAATGAGAATGATACCGTCGCAGTTGAGGAAATAAAGCTGGGGGACAACGACAATCTGTCCGCAATGGTAGCGACTCTCATCGAAGCAAACATCCTGATAATCCTGACCGACATCGACGGATTATATTCCGATGATCCGGCACGCAACCATGATGCTGAGTTAATTCATATTGTTGAAAAAATAACTCCGGATGTCGAAAAATTTGCGAAGAAAAATAAGAACGATCTAAGCACAGGAGGAATGATAACAAAAATTCAGGCGGCGAAACGCTGCTTCAAAGCAGGGATCACGATGATCATTGCGAACGGGAAAAATCTGCAAGTGATCCACGAAATATTTGCGGGTGATTTTCGCGGGACAGTGTTTCTTCCAGCGCAAAAAAAATTGTCAATGAGGAAGCAATGGATCGGATTCGTATCGGCGACCACCGGAACCATAGTTGTGGATGATGGGGCGAAGATCGCCTTGATGAAAAGGAATAAAAGTTTGCTTCCTTCAGGCATACTAAAAGTGTATGGCAGCTTTGATGTTCAAGATATCATTTCTATCCTGGATACTAACGGGAATGAAATCGGGAAAGGGATCACCGGCTTTTCGTCTGCCGAACTTGGCAAAATCAAAGGCAAAAAGAGCGCTGAGGTTGAAACGATTCTCAAACGGAAAGCTCCAGCCGAAGTGGTACACCGGGATAACCTCGCACCAATCGGCGAGATGGAGGATGGAACTATTGAATAGTGGAACAGCGGAGATGACAGCAGTTGAAATAAAAGCATGGTCGGTAAAAAGAGCAAGCGGTGTTTTGTACAATGCGAAGACGGCAAAAAAGAATGCCCTGATAAAGGCAATCGCCTCGCAGCTTGAACGAGAAGTTGATGCGATTTGTAAAATCAATAAAAAGGATTTGATTGCAGCTAAGAAGGCAGGAATATCGAGTGTGCTGTTAGACCGACTGACTCTTGACGAAAAGCGAATCGCGCAGATGATCACTGGTGTCAAGGGTGTGATAGCATTGCCTGATCCGGTGGGGGAAATAGTGGAGCGCACGAAACGCCCGAATGGACTCGTGATCGAGAAAATGCGCGTGCCGCTCGGGGCGGTTGGAATTATTTATGAAGCGCGGCCAAATGTCACTGTCGATGCTGCAGCACTCTGTCTGAAGGCGGGAAATGCCGTGCTCCTCCGCGGCGGCTCCGAAGCAATTCACACTAACAAAAAGTTGGTTGGAATTATAAAGAAGGCGTTGAGGGATGTTGGGCTTCCGATCGGTTGTGTCGAGTTTATCGGCACGACAGACCGCAGAGCAGTTGGAGAAATGCTGAAGCAGGATCGTTACTTAGACATCATCATCCCGCGCGGCAGCCAGCAGCTCATTAAATATATTCAGGAAAATTCGAGTGTTCCCGTGATTGCGCACGGCGAAGGAAATTGCCATGTATTTGTCGATAGCTCCGCCGATCTCAAGAAAGCTGAGGAGATTGTCGTGAATGCGAAAGTCCAGCGTCCATCGGTTTGCAACGCGGCGGAAAAATTGTTGGTGCATGAAAAGATAGCAAAAACTTTTCTGCCGAAGGTCGCAGAAAAACTGAAGATGGCACACGTCGAACTTCGCGGCGATAGACGAGCCTGTACCATTATCCATGATGCAGTCCGTGCAAAAGAAGAGGATTGGTACAGGGAATACTTAGACCTCATCATCGGAATAAAAGTCGTGAAAGATATCGATGAGGCGGTTGAGCACATCAACCATTATGGCTCGCACCATTCCGACGCCATTGTAACCGGCAGCAAATCGAATGGCGAGAAATTCTTGCAGGAAGTCGATTCCGCTGCAGTTTATGTGAACGCATCGACGCGGTTCACAGATGGATTTGAATTCGGGCTCGGCGCCGAAATTGGAATCAGTACTCAGAAACTTCATGCACGCGGACCAATGGGACTCGCCGAGCTGACGAGCACGAAGTTCGTCGTGCATGGGAGCGGACAAATAAGAAAATAAATACGCCGACAAATTCGGTGCTCGAAAATATCCGACTGAACTATTTCTCGGTTCTGCGTACCGATTCTTCAGTTTGAATTTATTCCATGTTTCGATTAAAATAGATTGAGGAGAGCGCGGGAAAATCATTTTTTGTTTATAAATGAGAGGATATAATTGAAAGAGGAGGCAAAATTATGAATCGCGTGACAGGCATCGGAGGTGTCTTCTTCAAATGCGAGGATCCGCAAAATATTCTCCAGTGGTACAACGAACATCTCGGCGTTTCTCCGGTTGGCGAAGGCGGCGTTTTCGAATGGATACAAAAAGAAAATCCAAAAGAATTTGGACACACTGTGTTGGGACCTTTTGAAAGAGCAACCAAATATTTTCTTCCTTCAAAGAAAGATTTCATGATCAACTACCGGGTGGAGGATCTTGAAGCTCTACTTAAACAGCTCAATGAGGAGGGGGTCGAAGTCGTCGGAGAGATCGAGGCATACGATTACGGAAAATTCGGATGGATCATGGATTCCGAAGGAAACAAGATCGAATTATGGGAGCCGAACGATGAAGTCTTCAGGAGGGTGAATGGACTTGAAGATTAAAACCGGGCTCAAATCAAACCAAGTAACTGCAGGGCTTTTGGTCGAATCCAACAATCGTGGTTTTTATCAACATTTTGGCTTATTAAAGCAAAATCACAGGAAATTAGATTTGCATTTTGATTGTCGGCTATTTTGTTCATAGGGCTTGATATTTACTGAAGGCTTCGATATTTTTTTGCACCTAAGATCAATAATAATTAATGGAGAAACTATACATACAGATTGCTAAAGTATTAATTAAAAATATCGATTGAGAGTATTACGTAAGCAATCTGTATAGTGGAAAGTTTCAAAACCCGCATAAGTCATACTGCGCTTACAGCAATTATTGCATTAGGGATAGGTGCTGGCGCTTGGGCATTCCTCGATTTTTCGAGTGAGAAGCTCTCTCTCAAATCTAACGATGATGTGTATCACCTGCCAAGAAGCTGGCTCAGTGCAGAACACTTTGACATTTCCCGTGGACATGGTATTCGGTCGGACAGCGGATTCATTCGCCAAGTCTCAGATTTATCCCAGCTTGCGGCGGGTGAGTCGGGATACGAGTCTTCGGATACTTCTATTAGCAGTCAACCATCTGTTATTAGCCATCTGACATCTGCATCCAAGGCGGATTCGATAAAAGGAAAAAGCGATACGACATTCATCCCGCGAACCGTGACGAAGGACGCGGTCTCGCATAAAGAATCTCCGCGGAGCGTTACCCCCGTTCGCGATACGCTATCCCGGTCCATGAATCATGGACGGGTCGATACCACATCGGCAAGGTCGGACACGACTTCCTTAGACTCGCTGAAACTGTCTGCGTGGCTGTCAGAGTTGAGACACACGCAGCCTCAGGCACGTATCTTCCCACAATACCAATATCCGCTCTTCCTTTATTCCAGCGTAATCCAACAATCGGCGACTTTTGATTCCACCGATGATTTTGTAAGCGTTCGCGAGACATTGTTCGGAAAGGATGTCAGGGTTCCATTTCAAATATCAAAGGCTGCGTACATCAAACTCGAACAAGATTATTTCACTCAGAAAACATGGGAAGATATCGCACACCTTTACATTTCGAACGCTCAACAAAATGCGCTCGGCATGTTAATGCAAAGTATGACAAACATCGATATTCCTATTCCATCGAATCCTGTCTTAAGTATTTTCGGTCCGCCGCGCATCAATCTAAAAATTTCCGGTGCGGTCGATATCCATGGTGCGTGGCAAAACCAGAAGACCAACGCACAAACACTTTCGGCTCTTGGCAACGTAACAAATCAGCCCGACTTTAAACAAGACGTCCAGGTAAATGTAAGCGGAACGGTTGGGGATAAATTAAGCATCGGAGCGAACTGGGACACGCAGAATCAGTTCGATTATGAAAACCAGCTTAAGCTCAAATACACCGGTTACGACGACGAAATCATAAAAAGCGTCGAGGCCGGAAACGTTTCGATGAGCTCAAACTCGGGCTTCATAGGAAGCAGTCAAGCGTTGTTTGGAATAAAAGCGGAAGCGCAATTCGGACCTCTGACACTGACGGGGCTTGCCAGCCAGCAGAAAGCGCAGAGCAAAACATTGACGGTAAGCGGTGGATCGGCAAATCAAGCGTTCAATCTTCGCGCATACGGATATTCAACTAACCATTTCTTCATCGATACTACATATAGACAAATTTACGAGACGTACTTAAAATCAAACTTAACGCAGTGGGATCCATCCAAGGCTGTCACTTATATAGAGGTTTGGCAATTCAGTGGGGCCGCACAGCAACCTCCAACCGCAAGAGACGGCGTGGGGATAATGGATCTTCCTACTATCACCCAGGGCAAATCATATTACGACTCTTTACGCGCCCTCTCCTCAATTTCCAATACGCAGTCTGGTCTCGTTGAAACAGGAAAATTTCTTGAACTCACATCCGGGCAATACTCGCTTGATGTACACACGGGAGTGCTGACGCTTAACAGCACCCCACAAGAGGGTTCTATAGTTGCCGTTGCATATCAGACGCAAGATGGTTCTACGTACGGAACAATAACATCTAATGACACGTCAACGGTAAAGCAAAGGTTAGTTCTCAAATTGGTAAAGCCGCAGTTCCTGCTTAGCCAACCCTCTGCGTCAGAAGCATGGCAGATGCAGCTCAGAAACATTTATCCGATTGGGGGCACGAACCTCACTCAAAGCGCGCTAACGAATGTGAAAATATTATATACGTCTCCGGGGCAGTCAGCTCAAGACAACATTGCTGGAATTAATCTTCTTCAATTGTTCGGAGTTGATAAAACCGGAGAAAATGGTCAAGGCGGAGGGCCAGACGGTGTATTTGATAATAACATCTCTTGTGTAAATTATTCGTCTGGTGAAATAATATTCCCGTTTCTCGACCCGTTTGTTGAAGCGTTCAATCAAACATCTGTAACTGGTCAAAGTGGAACACAATCAATACCGGCTTCCGATTCTCTACTATCATATGCCTTCGCCTCGGTTTATGACACAAATGCTTCTTATGTCCCAAACGTGGACCAACTACACGACAGATTTTCTATCACCGGAAACTATACGAGCGCAACAACATCACATTACCCCCTCGGCTTCAACCTCGTTCAAGGGAGCGTCAAGGTCCTGTTGAATGGCAACCCGCTTACGCCTGACATTGATTACACGGTCGATTATGTCACAGGCGAATTAGATATCAGAAACCAGGCGGCGTTAGTCCCGGGTGCAAACGTTCAGGTACAATATGAGACGAACGATCTTTTTCAAATTGCTTCGAAGTCGCTTACCGGACTTCGCGGCGATTTAAAAGTCAATGATCAAACGACCCTCGGGTTCACTTTAATGAATTACTCTATTCAGTCGCCGAACAGCAAAGTTGAATTAGGCGAGGAGCCCATGACTAATCTGATCTTAGGAGTCGACGGCGCAACTTCAATCGACCTTCCGTTTTTGACAAAGGCATTAGATTTCTTGCCGCTGATCCATACAGCCGCACCCTCTAAACTCAATCTTCACGCCGAGGCAGCGTATATGCTCCCGAATCCGAACACAAAAACAAGCGCAATACCGGATGACAACGGACAAGGCGTGGCATATATTGATGACTTTGAAGGGGCAAAGAGGACGATCACTCTCCCCGTCAATTATCAGAATTGGACTCTCGCAAGTGTACCGGAATCGACAGCTATTGATTCAATCTATCACGGAACCGCCGATTCAACGAAGACAGACTGGAAAGGATGGACATACTGGTTCAACGATATTCCACCGACAACTCAGGTCACACAAATTTGGCCGACCAGACAGGTCCCCGCGAACCAGAACACTCAAACTGTTATGCACATCGGTTTCATAGACACAGTGCGGGGTCAGTATAACAGAGCGCACAACCTGGATACCACCATATACAAGAACCCGCAGCTGGCATGGGGCGGTCTTATGAACGTTTTAGGGGGGAACGCCACGGATCTTGCCGGACAGAACGTAAACTACGTCGAAATATGGATGAAGATAGACCAGGCTCCGGGGAACGGAACTATGCACGTTGACGTGGGACAGATCAGCGAAGATATTTTTGGGAATGGAACTTTAATGACGGAGGATTCCGCCGGATTGGGTACACTCCAGCCCGGGAAAGATTTTGGATTAGATGAGATTTTCGATGCCCAGGAGCAGCAACTGTATCCATGGATTGGCAAGAGATCAATAGATAATAACCCTGACCCGAATGCGCCGCTCGATCCTGATGGTGATGATTACTATTACAACACAGGCTCAGCCGATTACACACACGTGAACGGCACGGAGGGCAACTCCGTTACTCAGACCGGCAGATTCCCGGATACGGAAGACCTGCTCCATAACGGCAACTTGAATACGGCCAACAATTATTTCGAATATAACGTAAAGCTCGACACGGTAAAAAACCCATACATAGTCGGCGGAGGATCTAACGGTTGGTATCAATACATTATTCCATTGAAAGATCCTACAAAGACGGTTGGATCTCCGAGTTTGTCATCCGTGCAATTTGTCCGATTTTGGTTCGACGGAATGACAGCAGGCCCAATGTTCATAGACATCGCCCAAATGGATCTTCTCGGAAATTATTGGCAGGTGCCGAACATAAACGACAGCACGATGCAAGTATCGGTGGTTGATATCTTTGATAATGCTCTGGCTTATCAAGCGCCTGTTAATGGATTGCAGCCTGTCGATTATTCCAACCCCGAAACGCCTATTGCGGAGAACGAATCATCACTTGATTTGAAACTCACACGCTTGCACGGTGGAGATTCTCGATATGTGTACAAGACATTTCCGAACACGCTCAATCTTTTCCATTACAAGACGATGAAATTTTTTGTTCACGGAGATCCTAATACTCTCAATTATCTCGACTCAGCGCGTCATGATGCCGACGTTTATGTTAGATTCGGAAGTGATTCTTCTAATTTTTATGAATACAGGCAGCCGATCGATCCACACCTGGTAAATACCGGCCTTAGGCCAGGATGGCAAGACTGTTTTATTGATTTCTCAAAGCTTACTGCGATCAAGGAATCCCGTGATTCGGTCAACCAGCCGTTCACTCAGCGCGTTTCGGCGGACAACGGTGTGTCAGGTGCAACATATTGGGTTCAAGGAAACCCGTCGCTTATGAGTGTCACGTATTTTCAGATTGGCATAACAAATCCGAATCCAGGCAGCGCCAAACTTTTGTCAGGCGACGTCTGGATTGACGAGCTACGATTGACAAATGTTGATAACACACCGGGCTTTGCATATAGATTTGACGGAAGTATTCAGCTTGCCGATATAGGTCAGGTCGCTTTTAATTTTTCAAAGACGGATCCTTATTTCCATGACCTCACAACTCAGTTCGGGACGTTGAATACAACACAAAACTGGTCGGTGGGCGCATCTTTAAGTTTGGATAGACTATTGCCGCGCGAATGGCAGGGAACGTCTGTACCGTTCACTTACTCACACAGCGAGAGCTTCGCGAACCCGCTCTATCTGGCTGGCAGTGACATTCTCATCACTTCTGCAATGCAAAGTGAGGAAGAACATCTTATCACAAAAGGGTACTCTCCTGCCGAAGCAGCAGCCATGGCAGACAGTCTCCGTTCCAGCTCGCAGACATTAAGCATTGCAAACTCCTGGGCAATTCCCAGCATGAGAATCGTGCTTCCTTCGACAAAGTGGTACATCAAGGATCTCCTTGATGATATCACAATGGGATATAATTGGTCCGGGTCGAACTACAGAAATACTCAGGTCAAGACCGGAAATAACTGGGCATGGAATTACACGGCTGGGTATTCGGTTCAGCTCGATCCTAATGCAAACTTTACGCCTTTTCCATCCAAGAGTAGAAGTTTATCCCTCAGCCAGCCGGCAGCAGCATCGACGGGGAATGATTTCCAAATCCGATATTTGCCGAACGCTATTAACTTTTCAATGAGTGCCCAGCGCTCGTTAACCCTCGAAGACTACTGGACACAAACAACGGAAACGATAACTCCAAACTTTACGGCTACGCGCGGAGGCGGCATAAACTGGAAGTTCACGAACAACGGGATCTTGAATCCGACCTTAGACTACCGGTTCAGCATAAACAGCTCGCTCCTTGCAATAGACTATGACACTTCAACCGGCAAACCGTACCCCAATTCGTACGTGTTCCATCAAATATTTTTGAACAACGGGCTTATAAACTTTGGCAACGACTATAATTTCTCACAAAGTTTTCAGTTGACAACACAGCCGAAGGCTCCATTCGATATGCAGCGGTATCTCGATTTGCAGGGAAGTTACAGTTCCGCTTATCAATGGACCAACTCGCTTCAGCAGGCGCAATACGGCAGAAGCTCGGGTGTAAACTCGAGCCTCTTATTAGGGACCAGCCTCCGTCTTAAGATGTTGACGGATTCATGGTTCGCGGGAGGAGCATCGGTCGTCGCTGCCGCGCAAGACACGAGCCGGGGCGCAATACCGCAGCCTCCGACTTTCAATGCGCGTGGACGCGGACATGGACGAGAAGAATTTGAAAACATCGATACGACATCTACAATTACTGCTCAAGGAAAAGGAAGCCCGCTCGGCAATCTTTTAAATGTTTTAGTGAAAGTCCCTTTTCTGAACTTTGAAAGTATTTCGGTAAACTTCACTTCAACGAACTCATCTCAGAACGGAGGACTTCCATCAGATCGCCCCGGCATGAGCAACTTCTTCAGGGTCCCGTTCATTCAAGAAAGCGACCCCGCGCTCGGGCCTTCACAGCTCTACCAGCTCGGGTTAATATCGGATCCGTATAGCAGACTGAATTTAGTCAAACGAGACGGTTTTCCGTTTTTCGGATTCGATGAAACCCCCACTGTTAGAATTCCGAACGGAAATATTACCGATAATTTTTCCAATTCTAATTCACTTTCCCTTAAAACTTCACGTAACTTGTGGCAGGGAGCCAGAATCGATCTGTCATGGAACGTCAACTGGAGCTACAACCGGAACTCGACTTTTACAACGGACGCGAACGGAAATCCCATCGATAGCACATTGACATCTGTGATTTCGGGTCAGGTGACCAGAAGTTTCTTCACGATACCACCCGTGTCGGTCTTTTCTATTTTTAAGAGCGGTATAAATCAAGTATCCACCGACTATCAAAACATGAAAAATCTTGACCCGAATGACTTACAAAGTACAGACCAACAAAAACTTTCTCAGGCTTTTGTTCAAGGATTTGAGACTCTACCGTTTCTCGACAAGATATTTGGCCAGTATATGCCACGAATGAATTACTCGTTTCATTGGGATGGGCTGGAGCAAATTCCACTGTTCAAAAGTTTTGCAACTCATGTAAGCTTGGACAACGCTTATCAATCGACATATTCACAATCGTGGCACATTGCAAGTGGGCAACCGGGAGAGGTAACGGATGCGCAGACAATTTCATACGGCTTCCAACCTTTGGTAGGATTAAACATGGCGTTCAAAAGTATTGGAGATGCGGTAATATCAGGTTCGGTCCAGTACAATACAAGCTCGCAATACAGCTTAAGTCCATCAGCGGGCACGATCGCACAACAGACCACAAACCAATTGTCCATAAGTGCAAATTATTCCAAGAAAGGATTTGCTATCCCTCTCTTCGGTTTGAATCTTCAAAATGACGTTGACATCAGCGCAAGTTTCTCCAGCGCGCTATCGAACCAGTATTCGTTCAGTACTTACGACCTCAGCTCCGGCTCGGCACCGATCAGCGGAACCAATCAAACGACTCTCCAAATCCGGTTCCAGTACAGCATCAGTCAACGTGTTACAGCCTCCATATACTGGACCAATACCAAAGTTGCTCCTACCACTCCCGGCTCGCCGATTCCGGGCACCACGACTAACGAAGCTGGCGTGGACGTGCATGTTTCAATTGCCGGATGATGAGGAATTTTAAATGTTGGATTGTGGATTTTGAAATAAACGCAAAAAAAAATTGAAGTGGTGGGCTGAGAATTAGTGACTGATCACCAGCGCTTTATGTCTGTCGCATTGAAGGAAGCCGAGGCGGCTTATAAACAAAATGAAGTTCCCGTAGGTGCGGTGATAGTCAAAGGTGACGTTATTATCGCAAGGGCACATAACCAGGTTGAAATGCTTCAGGATCCGACGGCACATGCGGAAATAATTGCCATCGGAGCGGCAGCGAACCACCTCGGGGGTTGGAGGTTGAATGGATGCACGCTTTATGTTACGCTGGAACCCTGCGTGATGTGCGCCGGAGCCATTGTTCTCTCGCGGCTTGACAGAATAGTTTTCGGAGCATATGATCCTAAGATGGGTGCGTGTTCCACTTTATATAACGTGGTACAAGATGAACGATTAAACCACCGTGTGGAAATCATTGCCGGTGTGATGGATGATGACGCAAAATTGCTTTTGAGAGAATTTTTTGAGAAAAAGAGAATGGATAAAGAGGTTTGAATTATGCATTCAATCCACAATCAGTTCCCGGTTCAAGATTGAGAATTTAAAACTCGCGATTTAAGATCTGGTCTCCCTTTTCCTCTCGACAAAATACATCTCGACGGCTTCCATGTTCTTTATGGCAAGTGCACCGCGCGGCTCAAGTGAATAATTTCCTTTTTTGATAAGCTTGTCATAAACCTGGTGCGAGACATTTACCTTATTAGGCAGCGACGCGGCTTCAAGACGTGAGGCTATGTTTACTGTCGGTCCCCAAACATCATAAATAAATCGCCAACTTCCAATTATGCCTGAGATTGCGGGACCGGTGTGAATACCAATTCTTAATGCCCAATCGTGACCGGTTCTTGCTTTAATATCTACTGCAAATTTGCCGACGATGTCCCGAATCTCAATAGCTGCTTCGACGGTATCGACAAGCTGGTTATCTTCTTTGAAAAGTCCGCCGGCGAACATATAACAGTCGCCCATGGTCTTCAATTTCTCAAGCCCGTGTTTTCTAACCGATTCATCGAAGGCGTTGAACATCTTCTCCAGGATATTAAGGACATCCTTTGCGTCGGACTTTTCCGCAATTTTATAGAATGAGACAAAATCGGCAAACGATATCGTAATGGATGGGTTATTTTCCGGCGGTGGATAGCTCGATCCGTTCATTTTCTTTACAATACTTTCTGGCAAAACATTTTTCAGGATCGACTCGATCTCTTCCTTAGACTCCTCAATCTCACCTTTCTGCCGCTCGATCGTCTTCACGTTCAAGAACTCCCGAACCCGTGCGGAGAAAACGAGCCTCGAGAGGACCCAGGCGACAACCGCGAGCGCCGAACCGTTGATATAATGTCCTAAAAGAATATCATGGTTCGTTTGAGTGTGTGTGATCCCGACCATGAAGTAAATGTGTGCCAGCATATACATTGAGAGGCTCGTTCCGCCGGTGGTATAGAATGCAACAGCGATTCCGAAAAGCGCTATGATGTAAACCGTGATTATTCCATGGATCATTTGATCCACCGAAGAAAGAGATGCGCTCCACCCAAAGATAAAAAGAATAAAAACAATAACGGTAACCATATGCGAAAGCCGGATATCTTTGACGGCGGCCGGTTTCTTCATTGTCATCAGCAGGATGAAGATGAGAAGAACGATTTCAAGGACGACGTGGAGATAAAAAAGATAGCGGTATCCGGGCAGCGATGCCCACATTCCGTTCGCTTTGTGGCGGAGGTCGACGTATATCAGGAAAATGTGAATTGCAAATATCGCCATCGCGAAAATTCTTGCACGGTAATAATTTGTGAAATAGGCTTCCTGCATGAACGGAAACCTCTCTTCAGTAGGAATCATTCTTAGGCTGTTCCGCCAAAAACGTAATAAAGGTTTCGTCACCGGTGCTCCATTATATGAATAATTCGTCTTTATATTTATCCAGCCTTTCTAACCCTTGCATAAAATTACAACGCTTTTCTGAAAGTAACCAATATTTTATATTCGTTAAAGTAACGATTTCATAATCAAAGATTTCAGAAAAGAGGAAAAATGTTTATCCCGGCAGGAGCAGGAAAACTTTCACACACAACTTTCGGTGAAAATAAAAACAAAGCGGTTGTTTTCATCCACGGATTTCCTTTTGACAAATCGATGTGGGATGAACAGTGTGAACTCCTCTCGAAGGATCATTTCGTAGTGGCATTTGATTTGAGAGGACATGGCGAAAGTGAAACCGGCAGTGGGCAATACCTGGTTGAGTTCATTGTTGATGATCTATTTAATGTGATGGAAGAGGCCGGGTTGAACGCAGCCGTTGTCGGTGGACTCTCTATCGGTGGCTATGCTGCACTTCGCGCGGTCGAGCGCAAGCCGTCTCGAATTTCCGGATTGATCCTATGCAACACAAAAAGTGCGGCAGATACAAATGCGGCGAAGTTGAATCGGGCAAACCAGATTAAGATGATTCTCGCCGGGCAAAAATCCCAATTTGCCGAAGACATGGCACGCGTGCTGTTCGCCCCCGAAAGCTTCGAGAAAAATGAAACTGCAGTGAACAAGATCATTTCAATTATGAAATCGACAAACGAAACCGCGCTTGTTGGTACACTCATCGCGCTTGCGGCACGCATGGACATGAGCGACAGCCTTGAGCAAATTTCTGTGCCGACGCTGATCATGACAGGAGACAGGGATAAAGTTGCCACTCAAGCCGATGCCAAGTTTATGCAGTCAAGGATTAAAAACTCAAAGTTTGTTCTGATCCATGGTGCCGGCCATCTTTCCAATCTTGAGAACAGCAGCGAGTTCAACTCCGCGCTTGCCAATTTCTTGAAGGAGAACAATCTCTAAAGAAAGCACAAAGGCAGAAATGACAATTCCCAATTCCTTTTCTCCGATTCTGAATTGCAATTGAGAATTTAGAATCCTAAATCTGTCAATGATTCAGTATGGATTCTTAATGAAGAGATAAAAGAAGCCTGCCACGAAGGCGTACTGGACAAGTCGCGACAAGTTGTAGTTTCTCTTTTTCAAAGTTGACCAAGTGTACGCGAGAACAAACATCGCGATTGACAGCGCGGCGAATATTTCAAGGCATTGCAGATAATTCAGCGTTCTTCCGACAGATTCCACGAGCGAAGCGTTCTTTGCGCTCGACCCGTAAACGAAAAGAATATGTGCGACATAAACCAGAAACGATTCGCGACCGAATATCTTTACTGGCGACCATGTCGGAGATCCCGTTTGTGGGATAAGATTTCTTTGACCCTCGTACCAGATAATCGCCTTCAATATCCAAAGTAAAATTCCTGTTCTGAGTAGGAACCATCCCGGCGCATAATCAAATAAATTTATCTGCGGAAGGAAAATCTTGTGTAAAAACATAAGCACAAGTCCAGCGGCGACGAGAGCCGCGCCGATTGGAAACAATCTTTCTCTGAGCCGGCTGCTTTTCTCGAACGTAATCTTTTGTGAGGCAATTATTCCGGCGATGAGAAAACTCGACCATGGGAAAAGCGGGAACAGTGAGCCATGAAGACGATTGAAATACTGTCCGAAAAATCCGGGCATTGTCTGATATGGATCGAGAAACCCGACGATCGGGGCTGCAATTATGAAGAACCAGAATAGTCCCCATAAAATAATATTGAAAGTCCTGTCATTCTTTATGAAAACCCTGATGAGGTGAACAAGTATCAGAGTGGTGGCAATACACTGAAGTATATCGATTGCAAAGAACGCCGTCATATCTTCTGAAGTCGAGCCGTGTACCGTCTTAAGAAGCGAGAAGTAAGGGATGTGCATCAGATAGCCCGTCATCCAGATAAAGATAAGCCGTTTGAAATGTCTGACGAGTTCGGGCGAAAATTTTCTGTAGGCATCGCCTTTCCTGTTGAGAGCGAGAGTAAATGAAAATCCCGCTACGAAAAGGAAAGACGGAGCGACAAATCCATTTACAAAGTCGATTGCTTTGAAAACAAGATTTTGCCGGAGAGAGTTGAGAAGTAACGCATTGAGAACGTGGGTCTCAATCATGAAGATCGTCGCAAGTCCCCTGAATTGGTCGATGTATCCGAGCCGCTCTTTAGCCATCAACCGAAGAATGCTTCGCTTGTAAATCTTTCTTTTAATTCCGTTACGCTGTCGCCGCCGAACTTTTCAAGAACAGCATTCGCCAATACAGGTGCGACGACATTTTCTGCGACGACCGCGGCAGCTGGAACGGCGCAAAAATCAGAGCGTTCTCTCCGCGCTTCGACTGGTTTCATCTTTGAGAGGTCAATGCTCCGTAAAGGTTTCATCAAAGTCGAAATCGGTTTCATTGCTGCGCGAATCCAGAGCGGTTGTCCGTTCGTCACTCCGCCTTCGACTCCGCCCGCGCGGTTTGTCGGCCTCAAAATTTTCTTATTCTTTAGTAAAATTTCGTCGTGAACTTCAGAGCCGAATTTCGTTGCATTTTTAAATCCTTCGCCGATTTCGAGGCCTTTTATCGCATGTATCGACATCACAGCTTGCGCGAGCTGGCCGTCTAATTTCCTGTCGAATTCCACGTAGCTTCCAAGCCCAATCGGCAAGCCTGAGATATAGACTTCAACTATTCCTCCGAGTGTATCGCCGAGTTTTTTTGCCCGTTTTATCTGCTGTACCATCTTATTGGCAACATTATCGTCGAGGCATCTGACTTCTGATTTGTCGGCTTCGGCCGCAATTTCCTCCGCGCCGGTTTTCTTTCCGAGCATTTTCATTAAAACAGAATCGAGAGTCTCTCTGTCTTTGTAGCCCGCGCTGCCAATTGAAAAGACATGACTGCCAATTTTTATTCCAAGTTCATTCAGGAGTTTTTTTGCAATGGCACTCAGCGCGACCCGCATCGCTGTCTCGCGGGCACTTGCGCGCTCGATGACGTTTCGTATGTCATCAAACGAATATTTGTATTTTCCAACCAAGTCTGCATGACCCGGCCGGGCAATTACGACTTTCTCGATTTCTTTTTCGACGGCTTCGACCGCCATCTTTTCTCCCCAGTTTGCAAAATCGCGATTCCAAATCACTAGTGAGATTGGAGAGCCGATGGTTTTGCCATGGCGAACGCCTGTAAGTATTTCAACCTTGTCGGTTTCTATTTTCATTCTGCCGCCACGGCCATAACCTTGCTGACGGCGGAAAAGCTGGCGGTTAATGTAATCGGCGCCGAGTTCCATGT
>JBAPNE010000057.1:0-35079 GCA_049278975.1 Candidatus Kryptoniota bacterium | reverse complement strand
TTTCACAATTATCGCCCGGTAAATTTCATCAATGTAATATTTATTCAATAAAACATCATAGAAATCTCCAACCGATTTACGAAGCTTCGCAGAAAGTTCCGGCCTCTTCAAATAAGCTTGATACGCGAGGTAAATTCCTGCGAACCCAAGAAGGACTGAGACAATCATGAGGATATATTCCGCCGTCGGTTCAAGAAAGGAAACTAAAGACATCTTGGCCTGAGCATTGTCGAAAACTGGAGCAAGAAATTTGTTGAAGTAATCGCCGCCGGCAAGTGAAGATGGAATCTCAATCCAGCCTCCAATTACCGAAAGTATTCCGAGGATCCAAAGCGGCACCAGCATAGATGCCGGTGCATCATGGACATGCAGATGATGCATATCAAATCGCGGCTTTCCCTCAAATGCCATGAAGAAAAGCCTGAAGATATAAAAAGCTGTGAGGAATGCCGTTATCGCGCCAACAGCCCATAGAATCCACGAATAGGCAAACGCGTTGGAAAGGATCTCGTCCTTACTGAAGAATCCGGCCAGCGGTGGAATTCCTGAAATAGCAAGGCTTGCGAGAAGAAAAGTCCAATACGTTCCAGGCATAAACGCTTTCAGACCGCCCATGTCGCGAAGATCCTGCTTTTCGTGGAGTGCGTGGATGATCGCGCCTGCGCCAAGAAATAGCAGCGCCTTGAAGAACGCATGAGTCATAAGATGGAACACTCCGGCACTAAACGCGCCGACGCCCATCGCTAGGAACATGTAACCGAGCTGACTAATCGTCGAGTATGCCAAAACTTTTTTGATATCGTTCTGCACAAGTCCCATGCTGGCAGCATAAATCGCCGTCACCGCACCCACAATTCCCACAATCAACATTGCTGTCGGAGCGAGCGCGTATAGAACTGAGCTTCGCGCGATCATGTATACACCCGCGGTAACCATGGTCGCGGCATGGATCAAAGCCGAAACCGGAGTCGGGCCGGCCATGGCATCAGGAAGCCAAATATAAAGCGGAATTTGCGCGCTCTTCCCCGTAGCACCTATAAAGAAAAGTATGGCAATCCACGTCACGGTCGTATCTCCGGTCGTGAATCGCGACGCGGCGCCCGAGAAAACCGAATCAAAATTGAACGTGCCGAAGTTTGAAAAGATTAAAAACATCCCGATTAGAAATGCAAAATCGCCGATACGATTCACGATAAACGCTTTCATACCCGCGTCGCCAGTCCATGTGATGCCGACTCCCTCAAATTTTCTGTCGTACCAGAATCCAATTAGAAGATACGAACAAAGCCCGACTCCTTCCCAGCCGAGAAACATTAACAGAAAATTATCGGCAAGAATCAGATTAAGCATGGCAAAGACAAAAAGGTTTAGATAGGTAAAGAATCTGAACACGCCTCTATCGCCGTGCATGTATCCGATTGAATAGATGTGAATTAAAAAACTGACCCCGGTTACAACAAGCAGCATGACGACAGAAAGCTGATCGACAAGGTAAGAAACGCTTACTGAAAGCCCTCCGGCGGTTATCCAATTGTAAACCCCAACAACGTGTCTACGCTCATCGACAGGTTGTTTGAGCATATCGACAAAAATTAAAACTGCAAACACAAATGAAAGACCGATCGTGGCACTTCCAATAACACCGACGATCTTTTCGCTAAATTTCTTTTGCAGGAAACTTCCCAACAATCCGTTTATCAATACGCCAACGATAGGAAAAATTACGACGAGGACAATTAGATTTTGCATAGGTTAATTTTTCAGCAGCTTCGACCGGGCTATTAAATTCGCTACCATTTTAGAACGTTGACTTCATCTATGTTCACAGTAAGTTTATTTCTGAACAGCGCAATAATGATTGCGAGACCCACGGCAGACTCTGCGGCAGCAACAGCAATTACGAAGGATACGAGTATTTCTCCGGCGGGATCGCCTGAATATGCCGAGAACGCGATCAGCGAAAGGTTGACCGAATTAAGCATAAGCTCAATCGACATGAAGATCACGATGGCATTGCGAAGAGTCAAAACTCCGACGACGCCAATTGTGAAAAGTATTGCGCTGAGTCCTATGTAATAGTTTAGTGGTACCATTTATTATTCAAACTTTTTCTTTGCAAGTAAAATTGCGCCGACCATCGCGGCAAGCAGCAGGAGTGAAGTTATTTCAAAAGGAAAAAGATAATCTCTGAACAAAACCTTACCGATAGATTCGACCGTCCCCATCGATTCGGCCTTCGTAGATATTCCTGATCTCGAAGTGAAATACGTGACAAAGTAAAGAATTTCCACCAGCATTGCGATTCCCAGAAATGCTGCAATTGATTTTGCAGAGGTCAGCTTCCACTTAGCCAGATTGTCTTCGCCAAGGTTGAGGAGCATTATAACAAACAGAAAGAGTACCATGATAGCGCCGGCATAGACGGTAATCTGGATAATCGCGATAAATTGCGCGCGCAGCAAAAGATAGAGCACGGCGATGACAAAAAAATTGAAGACAAGGTAAAGTGCACTCATTACGGGGCTTCGGCGTGTTATCATCAAGACTGCAGAGGCAATAGCAGCCACGGCAAGTATAAGAAAAACAATCAGTTCAAGATTCAACCGTATTACCTTAGACGTGTGTTAAGAACCAAAAAATATAGAATAAAGTAGGAAAATATTCAACGCCGAAATGCTAACAAAAACTATGACTGCGATAGAATATAGAAATGGATTTATTGAGATCATGGCCACGCTTGATTTTTCGTGACCAGGCTTATACTTTGATTAGGCAACTAAAAAAATTAGAGGAGGAAATATGAAAAAGCAGATCGCTCTTATCGCTGCAGCAATTGCGATGACCACGTGCCCATCATTTGCGCAGATGATAAAACCAGCCTTTGGTCCCGAATTGGCTAAGCTATCTTTTTTGGTCGGCCGCTTTACCACCCAGACCCGCATCACGATGAATGCTAATTCATCCAATGGGATGGGTACTATTAAAGCTCATTGGGGATTGGATTCGATGTTTGTCTTGTTCTCTACAGAAGAATCGAACCCGGCACTTGGATCCTATAAAGGATTCGGAGTAATAGGCTACAATTCTCAGAATGCGCAGTATGTTCTTTCGATGTTCAACAACTTTGGGGATCGTCCGGAATACAAAGGAAACTTTGTTGGAGATACTCTCATAATGTCGGCAAAAATTGAAAGCCCGCAGGGATCTGTAGATCAACAACTGAAATGGTACAAAGACGGCAACAACGTACGACTTCTCGTTTTTAACGATATGGGACAAGGATATTCGCTGATGGTCGATCAAACAGCCGCTATATCAGCCGACAGCACAATGGGAAAAGGTAAGTAATTGAGGGAATCCTTCCGATGTCCGAACTATGATTCCTGATTGAATCAAAATAATTCCTTAATCTCTCAAACCTGTTAGGGAGTACTCGTGAACCGCTTGAGCGTTTGTAGCACAAGATCAATCTCCCCAGCGTAAGTTGCTTCACTATTTACCACACCTTGGCGTGGCAGTGTACAGCATATCTGTTGCACCGGGAAAAATCTTTGCGGAAACTGATTCTTCCGTAAGACTGCTGTCTTTCCGTCGTGGTACATTCCTATTGCATTGACCAGAATTTATTCCATCGCTCGCTTTCATCGCGCAGGTCAATGTTTTTCATTATCAGCGGGAAATAATCGCTGAATGCTTTCCCCGACTCCTCATACTTTACAAGGCTCTTGTAAATCGTCGGACAAAGTATAAAGCCGAATTTGTATTCTTTCAGGAGAGATGAATCGACTGCGGTGCTGTCTAGATCGTAAAGCTTCTTCTCCAATCTTATATCCATGGCCTCTGCGAAACATTCCGCGACCAGCGTGTTCCAGTTTCCATGTCTCATGTCAACCATTGATTTGACCGAGTCGTAAAGTCCATCGATCCTGCCAGCATCAGTGGTATCTGCTCTTACCAGCGGCATTGCCACATAACGAAGGAGGTAGTAATAAAATATCGACCTATCGGGATTATCTTCCTGAGGGCCAACGATCAAATATATCTCACCATTAACACGAGCCGTCAGGGATGCATAATAAGGAAGCATCGGCATGAATTCGAAATTGATGCGCCTGCTGTTGCTGGAAAAGTAATAGCTGTCGAGGTGACAATAGGAATCGACATCTTGCATAGCCAATTCGGCGAACGGTTTGTACTTGTCGTTCTCAGCCTGTATCAGCGGACGATATTTAACCCAGAGATCGGCAATGTCCGCCTTCTTGTAAAATTCGGCGAGGAGTTCCGGAAGCTCTGAGTCCGACTGGGCGTTTTCCGCAATTTCACCGGTGGTCTTCGGATTGTAACTCAAAAGGAAATCAGGCGGCCCCGATGTCAAAAGCGCTTCCTCGTATGTTTCCAGGATCCTTCCATGGCTTTCGTGGAAATTCTTTAACTTCTCCAGAAAAGTCGAGTCAATCCGACCGGCAAGGTCAGCACGGAGCTCGCTTCTCATCGGATTCATTCCTGCACGGCGCCATTCGCCGCCGCTGCCTGCTGAATTCATCATGGCGTATGCAGTAAAAATTCTGACATCGGCGGAGAAACCGAAGAGGCTGTCGGCACTTTGCCCGAAAACCTCGCCTGCCCCCGATGCGGTAAGAAAAGCGAGAAAATATATCATCAACATTCCTATCGATTTCGCACTCAAGTGCTGTGAATCCATTGTATCCTCCATTCAAAATTCGTGTTGTTCCATCTTCAGGCTTCCATGATGGATTATGCCGGTTCGAATTGACTTTCGATGATTATCATTCAACCCCAATTTATATTCAGCCGCGCTGGATTATGCTGTTCTGGCTGCTCGCCTTGTAAGAGATATGGCCGGGCTTTGTCCTTGGCGTGGGCGCCTTAGGAGTTGGAGGGGTCGGTGATTGTTCGCGAACCCGCGGTTGCTTCTCCGGCGTCGGATTAGGCTTCGGCTGAGGGGGTGGTACGTTGCTCGGTACCCGCTCTCTTGCACGAGGTGGTGGGCTCGGCCTTGGATTAGGTGCTGACTGGGGTGGTGGAACATAGTTCGGCGGCTGTTCGTCTCTTTGATGGTGGTGGTGATCTCTGTCCGGCGCCTCGTACGACCCATCGGAATCTCCGGGGACGGTGTAGCAGCCCGATATACCGATGGCAACCAGTAACGATAGTGTTAAAGCAATCAATTTTAATTTCATAACAAACATCCTCTTTTATTTGGACGACGGCCCTTCGTGAAGCGTTTAATCTCACTCCCGTGGTATCAACGAAATCGATCGGGGTGTTCAGGACACATATTGACTAGCCTCGATATTACGTACCATTGTTAAGTTAATGATCCGATTGAACAATGCCAAAGCATTCACACTATTTTCTCCGATTATTATCTTCATTGGAGAAAAAACATTCTGAAAATGTTCTCTTTATTTAACAGCTATTAGCCGCAGGGCTACTTTTTCCTTCTGCATTTCCCTTCAGTGTACGTCAAAAACTTTTCACTGTCTCGTGATATTTCAAACTTGACATCAACAGTGTTCTTATCAAGTGGAATATACGTTAGTCGGAAGACAGTCCCGTTCTCGGCTTTGTTGCTCGTGAAAACAAATGCTGTATCTGAACAAGTAATCGTATAGTTTATCGTATGTTCCTCATTGTCAAAATAGATTGCCTTGTCTGTCTGATTGGCATTATCAAAATAAACAACCATTAGATCGTCGTGAATAATTTCGGGTTTGTCCTTTGTCGCGGGATATTCAGAATGACTTTTTCTTATCATGATTTTCCCGTTAAGATCCGGTAGAAGCGAAAACCAACCAGCTCCTTGTCCTGGCGCGCCGCTTCCTTCACCGACCCAATCACCAACTAACCAATTCAACCTGTTCCATGTCGTGTCTTGTTGTCCAAAGGAAATTGATGCGAAACTCAATAAGTAAATTGCTAAAGTCACAACTGTCTTCTTCACTGTTCTCCTGTTATTGTATTTTAATAAAGTAGCCTTGCGGCTAACGTTTTTGGTATTGCCGAAAGCGGGGCATTTCAGCACTACCGCTCGTTAGATGCACTACGGTTTGGTTAAGTACAAAAGTGTCATAGAAGCATGTCACCCCCACTTTTGGTAACACCTTGTTAGCGGTAGGCGTTCTTTAGGACTGTTATTTTGTTGTCCTACTGCCAAGTTGTTTTCCTAATTTTTCATATTCAATCATTCGGTTCCCACAATTCAACTTTGTTTCCCTCAATATCCATAATGTGGACAAACTTTCCGTAATCGGATGTTTCAATGGTATCTGTAATTGTAACTCCCTCTTTTTTCAGTTCTTCAACAAGTGCTTCCAAATTTTCTACTCGGTAGTCTATCATAAAGTCCTTTGTTGAAGGTTCAAAATATTTTGTTGTCTCGGCAAAGGGACTCCACGTTGTAGAACCTTTCTTTGTAGAATCTGAATCTTGCCGCCATTCAAAGGTTGCCCCATAATCGTTAGTGGGTAAACCTAAATGTGTTTTATACCACTCTTTCATTTTGTTGGGGTCTTTACACTTAAAAAAGATACCCCCAATGCCCGTTACTTTTTTCATTTTTTGCTGGTCCTCAGATTGTTTTGTTATGATTGTCTTAAATGCGAAACCAAAACCGAATGATGTCGCAATTGCTAAAATTATTAATGTCGTCGTTTTCATTTTGTCTTATGTTTATTGTCTGTTGCGTTGTCTGTTACGCTTACCGCTAACGTGTGCGGGAAAAGAGTCGTGGCACGCATCCATGTTATTCCAATGCCCTTGCCATGAAGCGGGAACGTTGCTTATACAAATGACAAGCGTTCTTGTCCCGCATGTTAGGCGAAGTGGCGGCTGCATCATTGCTTCTTTCTGCTGACGATAAAGCCTATGACAATTCCACCTATTGCTCCAAAGCCAAGTATCGGCCCGAATGCGCCGGTTATGATTGCATCTGGTATACTCATTAACAAGCTAATGAGGAGACCATTGACCCACCCTGCAAATGGAAGCGTCGTATTGGGAATTAGAAGACCTATTGCAAAGCGGCTCGTAAAAGCTCCAGCCATCGCGATATTTCGATTTGGTAAATCCATAAACAGCATTGGGATGATATCAATAATTCCGAAAACCAAGCCTGCGATGAGACCCACTTTTAGTCGTGACATTTAAATTCTCCTTTATTTTTTCGGTTGAGCCAGATCAAATGCCTCTTTTAACAATCGAGCGAATGATCTGTTCAACTCCCGCTTGTCAGTGACTTTGTAGAAGTGATGGAATCTGTTCGCAGAGATTTGTTCGACCTTGCTTGCTGAAGGAACAGCTTTGGAGCGGTCGAGGACGACATTCACGCCGAGATAACTTTTCTTAGGATGGATACCTATGAATGCCCGTTTTCGAATGATGTGAATTGAATCCTTTTTTTGTTCCGCTCTATACTTTCCGATGGAGTCTAATAACTGCATCAGGGCAATTTGCAGATCATCAACCGTATTCATAAGTTTATTCCTCCTTATTGTGATTGAGAATGATAAATCCTAAACGGTTTATTGCAGCCGCCATTTTCGCCTAACGTCCGCGCGAATCATGTTCGTGCCGCGCTCCTTGTAGCCTACCATGGGCGCGGCATGAAGCGAGATCGATTCTACATAATAGTCGAGCGTCATGATTCGCGTTGTTATACGCCGTTTGCGCATTTTATGCTATTACTTGTTTCCGCTAAATCGTGCTATCAATTTATTATTAGCTTCTATAATCTTCTCGAAGTTTATCATGTTCGAGTTAAATAGAAAGTCGTAGTTAGCGTCTTTGGGCCTAAATTGATTCACGCCGTACGCTATACTGTTAGGAGGTATATTGTTTGTTATTATCGCTCCGGCAGCTACAACAGAGTTTTCGCCAATTATTATTGGCCCGAAGATCTTTGCTCCATCCGCAATAATTACGTTTCGAGAAATAATCGGATTGCCAACGTTTTCCCATGCACTCACCACTTTGTTAAATCTCAAATTTGCTCCAATAGATACATTTTGAAAGATTACAACGTTTGCACAAATCTTCGAAGCAGCGATCGTGCATCCGCGTGCGTGATGAGCGAACAATACGCTTTTGTCTATTTCAGTGCAGTTGATCTCACAACAGTAGAGTTTTTCCAACAAATTGCTGGCCGCTTGTTTCAGCATTGTATTCTTAGAGTAGCAGTTCATTTTCAACAATTTGTCGAACAAATTCATAACATTCCTTTCCAATCTTGATTTGTGTCAAGTTTCCTTACAGATGACTCTCACTTTCCTGCGCAAATGGCGTATAACTACTGCAATAACCTATTGCGTTGTTTGTACCATATTGGTATGAAAGACGAACATTTATTTCGTTGTTCCACCTTTCCTCTGAATCTATTCAATTAAATCTAACCACCGTTCCACGAAATATCAATCTTTTTACAATCTAAATCAGCCATCCCCTCAGGAAATTTCTGTCTCCACCTTACTTACTTCTTCACATATTTCCAATTTCTTATTTTTCCTTCCGCCATCCATTCTATCGCAGTCTCGATCCTTTTCTTCTTTGTCTCCTTGGTTTTCGCTTCAGTGATCCACTCAACATAATCTCTTTTATTCCCCGGGCCGAAATTCTCAAATGTAGCAAGTGCCTTCCTGCTCTTCTTAAGTGCATCCATGAAGTATGATGGTACGGCAAGTTCTACCGTCCCCCTCGCCTTTCGCACAGCGGGCGCTTTTATGTTTTCCTCATTCAGCTTCATCGCTTTCTTGATATAACCGATTAAAACCTCCTTCGGCGGCAAATCAGAAACTTTCGTGATCTTGCCGAAGTTGCCCATCGCCTCCTGTTCGCCATCGGAATATTTGCCGCCGAATATTAGTTCCCCTTTCCAGAAACCAAATGCGCAATGCTCTTTGAATGCCGCCATGTTACACATCATTCCTTCATACAGAAAGTTTGGCATACCCCATTTGATCGCCTCCTCCACATCAGGACAGGCGTCTTGAACAACTTTCTGAATATGCTTCAAAATCGGTTTCGCAAACTCAGCAGACCTGGCAATATATGCATCAACATGGGGATCTTTCTTTCCCATTTTGTCTCCTTTTCTCTTAATTGTTTATTTAAAATAAACCCATGATGAAACTCAATCGGTTCCATAGATAATGCTCAGACATGGTTCTTTGAATTTCTGGATGTCAAGAATTATTATCATGGTAATCTTTCAACACAATCATAACGACAAAAAATAGTAAAAGCTAAGAAAGGGACATAGACCAATGAGCCATTTCTACGACGATCTAAATAATCCCGAGTTAATCTCCGTCATCGACGAATTATCATTTTGGTCGGCACCATTTGGTTTAAAACTTTTGGATGTAATACGATACAAAAGAAATATAAAAGCATTGGATATCGCGTGCGGCCTGGGATTCCCATTGATGGAACTTTCTATGCGGCTGGGATAAACATCGCGCGTCTATGGCATCGATCCATGGAAAGCCGCTATCGAACGTGTCAGACAAAAAATTAAGACGTATGGATTGTCAAACGTTGAAGCTGTGGAAGGGTGCGCGGAGCAGATGCCATTTGAAGACGGCCACTTTGATCTAATTGTGTCGAACAATGGAATCAATAACGTGCAGAATCTTGAAAAAACTTTTGAAGAAATCAGGCGAGTCTCGAAAAATGGTTCGCAGTTTGTGTTCACATTCAATACCGATCACACTTTCATAGAGTTTTACGATGTGTACCATGAAGTTTTGAAAGATTGCGCGATGGAAGAGTGCCAAAGGAAATTGTCCGAACATATCTATTCAAGACGCAAACCTGTTTCTGAATTCGAAACCATGCTGGATAAATACGGCTTTAGAGTTATCTCAATCTACGATGACACCTTTCATTACCGTTTCGTCGATGCTACTGCGATGCTTGATCATTTCTTCGTGAAATTCGCATTCATGCCAAGCTGGAAAGAAATAATCCCGGAAGATCGGCAGGAGGAAATATTTGACAAGATCGAAACAAAACTCAATTTGAAGTCCGAAAGATCAGGCGGCTTCTCGATGCAAGTCCCGTTTGTGACTATGGATTGCGAGAAGCAAAAATAGTTTCAGGTTATTTCAGAAGCTCCACGATTTTATTACGCGTGAGTGACCCTTTTAGCAAACGAACTTTGCTTCGCGGCACTTTTAAAAACTCTGCAAGCAAATCCATGACAGCCTCGTTCGCCTTTCCGTCAACAGGTTTGGCACGAACAAATATCTCGAAGCTGTCTTCGTTTTTTTTAATGATCTCGTTCTCTTTCGAACTGGGATGGACTTTAACTTTTATGTACATCTTGGATGATATATGAGGAAGGTGCTACATGTCGGGTCGGTGGGATTCTCAGCCTGAGGCTGATGCGCCTTTGGCGCAGAACCCGCGACCTTACCACCAAACTCGCTACGCTTTAGATATAGACAACATATGGGTGATGTCGGGGCGGTGGGATTCTCAGCCTGACGCTGATGCGCCTTTGGCGCAGAACCCACGATCTTACCACCAAACTCATTACGCTCTAGATATAGACAACACATGGGTGATGTCGGGGCGGTGGGATTCGAACCCACGACCTCTTGGTCCCGAACCAAGCGCTCTAACCGGGCTGAGCCACGCCCCGTAACTGCAATAATATAATCCACAAGCTTTGTAAGAAAAAGTGAAAAACGAAACCCTCATAACCTTAGCTATTAGCTAAATCGCCAAAAATTATTTATCTAGCTGCGGATATTTTAATCGGTCAGGAATATATCTTGGATCTTTCATCAACAATCTTTCGATCACTTCCCCGCCAATAACATGCCTCTCAATTATTTCAGCAACGTCTTCTTTTTGCACACCGTAATACCAAACACCTTCCGGATAAATCACAACATTCGGTCCATACTCACAAAGATCGAGACAGCCTGATTTATTCGCTCTGACTTTTGTCTTCAATCCGCGCAGATGCAATTCTTTTTTGAATAACTCACGGATGTCCTCACTTCCCTTTTGCCCGCAAGAACCTTTCGGATCGTCATCTCTCCTCCTATTGGTACAAATGAAAATATGTCTTTCGTATCTCATAATCTGGATTTTTAAATCGAAATTGTTTTTACCAATATCCGGCCGTTATGCTGACATCGCCGAAGACTTTTGTGTTGCAAGCAACTCTTTCATTTTTCTCGTAGCTCGCGGATTTCATAAGTTTCTTCTCGCAATCTTCGGGCTGCGACAAGTTTTCCATACCAGCAACTACTTCAACTTTGCACCAACCACACACACAATCTCCTCTGCAAGAACTTCCCATGGGAATGCGGTTGACGCGGGCAGCTTTAAAAATTGTCTCGCCCTTTTTTATTTCTACTTCTCTGTTAAGCGGGACGAATTTAACCTTTGGCATTTTTAAGAAATTTCTTGACCTGATCCACATTCATCGTGTTCACAAGATCTTCCTTTGTGAGCCAGCCTTTTCTCGCGATGAAAACCCCGTAAAGAAAATCCGATAATCCCGCTTTTGAATGAGCATCCGGATTAATAGAAAATTTCACTCCGGCATCTTTTGCTTTCTTAATATGCCGCCAGTCGATGTCGAGACGATGAGGATTAGCATTTATCTCGATAACTTTCTTGTTACGGGCTGCAGTCCGGATAATCTCATCCATATCGACTTCGTAGCCGCTTCTACCAAGGAGCAATCTGCCGGTCATGTGTCCGAGAAAAGTGAGATAAGGATTCTTTAGCGCCGCTGTCAACCGTTTAGTCGCCTCATCTTTTTTCATGCTGAGTTTACTGTGAACAGATCCTACGGAGAAATCAAGTTTCTTTAAGACACTGTCTGCAAAATCTAACTTGCCATCGGACAAAATATCCACTTCACTTCCTTTGAAAATGAAAAAATCTTTCATCTCTCTGTTCAATTTGTCGACCGCAGCCGATTGTTCCTTCAATCTCTTCTCGTCTAAACCGTTGGCATAAATCGCAACTTTGCTATGGTCACTAAGTCCGAAATATTGCAGCCCCAATTTGCGAGCAGTTTTGACCATGTCTTCGAGCGAATCAGCACCATCGCTCCAGTTTGTATGAACATGGAACAGCCCAAGAATTTCTTCCGGCTTGACAAGATCCGGTATTTCACCTTTGGAAGCGGCCTTCACGGCATTGTCAGTCTCTCGAAGTTCGGCAGGTATGAATTGAAGTCCAAGCTCAGTGAAAATATCTTCTTCGGACTCGAATTGAATTTTATCTTTCCCTTTTTTAAACTCTCGCTCGGCAAGCATGTAACCATGTGATGAAGCATATTCCTTTAAGCTCAAAAAAAATTCTTTGCTGCCGGTGGAATTTAAAACAGCAAGAGCATACTCTGCCTTGTTTACGATTATGAACTCAACCGAAATTCCATTTTTCCAAATTACCGAGACGAGATCGTTTTGAACGTCTTTGACTTTCTTAACACCTTTGAGTTTCTGCAAAGACGCGAACAGTTTATCGCGTTCTCCTGATCTAAATTTTATTACACAGTCGATGTCGCGGATTATTTCTCTTCTTCGGCGGTAACTCCCTGTAAATTCATGCTTCTCGACACCCGAGAGTTCCTCAAGTTCTCCTGAAATTTCTAGAACCGTTTCGTGGATAACATCAAGAAGATGGTACTCGCTGTTGACTTTTAACTGCTGAATGGCAACTAGAACATTGTCCTGAGTTTTCTTGCCGAAATTTTTCAGAGTGAGGAGGCGATTTTCATTACAAGCATACTCAAGCTCGGAAATAGACTTGATATCTAATTGTTCGTAAAGGGTGCGAACTTTATTCGGACCGAGTCCTTGAATTTCAAACAGCTCGGTCAACCCTTGCGGAAAAGAATTCCGTAATTCCTCCAGATAAGAAATCTTGCCCGTTTGGACAAGCTCGGTCAATTTCTTCGAAAGTGCCTCACCGATTCCGGAAATTTTTTTCGCTTCACCTTTCTGAATGAGTCCGACAACATCGGCAGTAGATTGCGTGATGGAACGCGCGGCGCGGGAATAGGCCGCGGTCTTAAATTTGTCTTCGCCTTTTAGTTCAAGGAGTAAAGAAATTTCTTCAAGAGCGTGAATAACTTCCTTCTTATCCATTGACTTCCCACCGACAACTCGAGTTCGGGAGTACAACTCTCTGACAATTTGGATTTATGATTACGGCAAACCTTCTTTTCATTGTTAAATTTAACTTGATTGTGCCCTAATACGCAATCATATTTCAAAGAATAAACTTTAGAAGGAGATTTTTATGGACTTAGGATTAAAAAATAAAATTGCGATCGTCGCAGCTTCTACGAAAGGATTAGGAAAAGCCACCGCAATTGCGCTTGCCGCCGAAGGTGCAAATGTAATAATCAACGGCAGACACAAGCAGAACATCCATGATGCAGTAGATGACATTAAGCACAAAACCGGGAAAGCGCCGCTTGCCGTCCAATGCGACCTCACACAATCCGACGATATCGACCGCCTCTTTGAGGAAGCTGTTAAGCATTTCGGCACAGTTCACATTCTAGTTTCCAATGCTGGCGGGCCACCAGCTGGAGGCTTTAACGACTTCAACGACGAGCAATGGTTGAAAGCAGTCGATCTAAATTTGATGAGCGCCGTTCGACTCATAAGAAAAGCGGTTCCTATCATGCAAAAACAAAAATGGGGACGGCTCGTAAACGTTTCATCTATGACAGTGAAGCAGCCTGCGGAAAATTTGCTTCTCTCCAATTCTATCAGAGCTGCGGTCGTCGGCCTCGTGAAAACAATTTCACGAGATCTTTCGCGAGACAACGTGCTCATCAATAACATCGCACCATATTACATCGCCACAAAGAGAATCGATTATCTGTTGGAAGAAACTGCAACCAAGAAAGGGATTACCAAAGAAGAGGCTCTACAAAATATTGTAAAAGAAATTCCGATGGGAAGACTCGGCACTCCAGAAGAGTTCGGCGACTTCGTTGCATTCTTGTGCTCGGAGAGGAACAGCTACGTTACCGGGGCGACGATACAATTCGATGGCGGAGCTTATCGGGGAATGCTTTAAGCGAAATATGAGGAGTTAAAAATGAAAAGCGGAAAAGCACGTTGTCAACTGCCGAATGCTAATAATTTTTCGCTGTTCATTTTTACCTTTTCAATATCCGATCTTCCCATCCGGCAGTGGCGCTAATAATTTATTCGGTGAAGTGTGAACATCACAAACCGGCGGCAAATATTTTGAATTGAAAATCTCCGTCACTTTTTCCGGGCAAAATTCGGTTGCGAGTTTTCCGGTTTGTGCACAAATCGTTGCCGTGACTACGCCGTCAGGCTGGACAAATGACGAAATCGGCAAGCCTATTTCCCTGTCATTGTAAACATCTCTCATGAACATCCCCCAAATTGGCGCGGCGGCTCTTCCACCTTGTCCATCCCAATCGGTAAAGTGAACTCTGTCGTCGTCGAATCCAACCCAAACCCCGGCAACCAACTGCGGCGTGTATCCAACATACCACGCGTCTCCAAAATCTTGAGTGGTGCCTGTCTTGCCTGCGCAATCTAAGTAGAAATAATCCCTTACTCTCTCACCTGTACCACCATTGACTACTCCTCGAAGCATATCGGTCATCAGATAAGCAGTCTGTTTGCTCAGCACTTCTGTAGATTGAGTGTGGTCTTCTTCAATAACATTACCGTTCTTGTCCTCAATGCGCAGTATTGAAATCGGCTTTGTTAAGATTCCTTCATCCGCAAAGACACCATAAGCAGAAACAAGCTGAATCGGTACAACGACAGCTGTTCCCATAGCAACCGATGGGTATGGAGGAATATCTGTAGTGATCCCCATCCTGTGTGCATACTCCGCAACTTGATTTACCGGGGCAATGGCGTCCTGTCCGAGAACCGCACGTACAGACACAACATTCACTGAATTTTTTATAGCATCGCGTAGTGTCATCTCCCCGCTGAATTCGCCTTCCGCATTTCTCGGTGTCCATCGACTTCCGTCCGCCATGACGATCGTGACAGGCTGGTTGAGAAGCTTATATGATGGAGCATAACCATTATCAACAGCGACAGTATAAACAAATGGCTTGAACGCAGAACCCGGTTGACGTTCGATTTGAGTTACGTGATTTAATCCGTACCGAAATTGTTTATAATTTGATCCGCCGACAAGCGCCTTGATGTAACCGGTTCTTGGATCAATACAAACAAACCCGACCTGGATAGATTGCTCGCTATTTTTCACGGAATCGATAAACGCCTGATTTGAATGCAGCTTTTTGTAAATTGCTTTTTTGTCCGAATCGTTAGCCGCGTCACGGTATTCGGGCAAGTCTTTAATCGCTTTGTCGACAGCAATCCACAACGTCGGTTGGTTTTCTTTCCAATTCCATCTCGAGTCAAAAAGCCTCTGGTAATCAGCCAGGTGCCGGTCAACCGCACTGTCGGCATACTGCTGCATTCTCGAATCGAGTGTTGTATAAACCGTCAAGCCGTCACGATAAATATCAAAACCATATTTCTCTGCTTTCTTCTCAAGTTCCTGCCGTACCATCTCCACAAAATGTGGAGCTAATCCCGTTGTTGGCCCATGATACTTTATTTCGAGAAGTGCTGTCCTGGCCGGTTCGTATTCAGTTTCTGAAATTTTCTTATCATCAACCAAATTTTTCAATACGATATTACGAACTCTTTCAGCGCGAACAGGATGATCGAGTGGATCAAATAAGGCCGGCGACCTCAACATTCCAACCAAAAGCGCCGCCTGAGGAAGTGTAAGATCAGAAGATGATTCGTCAAAGTAAAGTTGCGCAGCAGACTCGATGCCGTATGCGCCCCTGCCAAAATAGACGTCGTTAAGATACATCGCAAGAATTTCTTGCTTCGTATAAGTGCGCTCGATCTGAACGGCGGTTATTGCCTCGCGAACTTTCCTTGTCAATGTAACTTCCTGCGACAAATAAAGATTCCTCGCAAGCTGCTGGGTAATTGTGCTCGCACCCTCCTTTGGACGTAAATGAATTATGTCAATCGCCATGGCACTCAAAATTCTTATCGGGTCAATTCCCCAATGCGAATAAAATTTCTTGTCTTCGGTGGAAATCAAAGCATCAACCACATAATGAGGAATTTCATTAATATCCGCGAGCGCGCGATTCTTCATATAAAATTGATCTATTATCTGACCGTCCGCAGACAAAACGCGCGTTGCTAGATCCGATTTTGGATTCTCAAGCTCCTCAAGTGAAGGCAAGCCGCTAATGACATAAACGATATATCCGACCAGCAGCAGAACAATAGCGGAGATTACACCAATTCTAATACCGCGCTTCTCTTTTGAGAAAAACTTTCTTTTTCTTCTTGCAGATTTTCTGTATCCAGGATCGTTGAAATAGCGGTCCATCTCCTCTTTCGAATAATGCCACTTCATTTTTCAAATTCCCATTTCACTAGCTGCATCGCGTCACCATTGAAGACGCCGTATGTAAAATTCTTCAACCAATCGCCGAGATTAACATATACACCTTTTCCAAAATGTTCGAACTTCGGAACATGATTATGTCCCATCACGACGAAATCGTAACCGTCTTTGAGCTTCTCCTCTGCAAAGAGCATCATGCCGTCTGTCTCGCCGTAATCTTTATTCGACGTATATTCTCGGCTCTTTTTAGAAAATGCCTTCGCAAGAGAAAAACCGATATCAGGATGGATCCAGCGGATAACCGATCTTGTAAACCCGATTCTCAAAATCCTCTTCAGCATTCTGTAGCCGGCATCTTTTACCGCCAATCCGTCGCCGTGTATGATCAAAAACTTTTTCCCGTTTATGTTTTCTGAAAAGCCGTCCTGATAAACTTTAAGTCCGACGGATTTCGAAAAAAATTCGCCAAGGAAAAAATCGTGATTCCCGGCGATATAATCCATTGCGACACCTTTTTCTATCATCTCTTTGAACTTCGCGTACAACCAAAAGTAATTCTTAGGAACAACATATTTGTATTCATACCAGAAATCGAAAAGGTCACCGACAATGATCAACCGGCTTCCGTTTTCCGCAATTATGTCGAAAAGTTTCAGCAGCTCATTTCTTCTTTTTGCTTCGAAGTCTTTCGTGAGCGAAGGCGCACCGAGATGTATGTCGGAGATGAAATAAACGGACTTCAACTATTTCTTCACCCTTAAACTGACTGATATTGTATCCTTTCCAAACCGACACCATTTTTCCTTTTCAGAACAGTAGGTGTAGCTTACGACAAAATTTACTTTCCGTTGCCCGAGATTCATTCGAGTAACAACGCCTTCAACTTCGATCGGCTTCGACAAATCGAGATACTCTCCCGACTCCGGAATTTCTTTGACATTCATTGTCGTTCCGTCGGTGAGAGGCTTTATGGAAATCGGCGGTTGAACATTTATATGAATGCCGTTCGCCGGTTTTATTTTTATAAAAAACGAAAATGGTTTCCCGTTCTCCACATTGGTTGTGGGGCTTTTCACTTCGACGATAACATACTTCTGCGAATCAGCTGCAATATTCATTGTTATTATGACTAACAAAAAAATCTTCAACAACATTCAACTATCTCGAATTATTCGTTGTGCGGATCAACATTGATTGATTAGTTCTCCCGTTTTTGCCATTGGAATTTAACTTGCTGAAGCAATATAAGACCGCCGACAAAAAATATCAGCACTGACAGAACAGCAATTCGTTGACTGCCGCTGAAGCTTGAGATTGCCCCAAAAGTCAACGGTCCCATAATTGCTGAAGCATTCCCGGCAATTCCGTCGTAGAAACCGAAAAATTCTGCCGCATGCTCCGGCGGCGTCAGGAAAGCCATCAGACTCCTGCTCGAAGACTGCGAGGAGCCAATTGCAACTCCGGCAAATAATCCAACAATGTAGAATTGTTCTTTCGTTTGAATGAAGAACGCGGAGAGTACTACGCCGATCCAAATGATAAGAGTGATCGTAATGCTTCGCTTTGGCCCCCAGTGGTCGGTCAAAATTCCAAATATCACTGAGCCAATAATCGCAGTTGACTGTGCCACGATAAAAAATATTATCACTTCAACAGGCGAGAAGCCGAGCGTGCCACGGGCATAAAGCGCAGAAAAGAAAATTACAGTGTTGACTCCATCGATGTAGAGAAAAAATGCCAGGAGAAATCTGGAAAGTGACTTGTATTGGCCGAGCCGCTTGAAAGTCCGGACGGCGCGTCGAAATCCTAAGCGAAAGTATGGCAGCTTATGGTGGTACACGCCAGTGTGATCGCGAAGAGCAATAAATGCCGGCACGGAGAAAACAGCGAAGAATGCTCCGGCTATTAGAAATCTCTCTCTGAAGCTGATAATGTTTGATGGATCAAAACCTCCCTTTATAAACGGGAATGCGATTGCGAGAATTGAGAGCGCCCCAAAATATCCCATTCCGAAACCGTACCCCGATACGCGTCCATAAATGTGCCGAGGGGCAATTTCTGGAAGAAAAGCGTCATAGAATGTGTAGCCGCCTTGAAAGCCGACATTCGCTGCGATAAAAACAAGCATGCCGGGAAGAATCATTCCTCTTTTTATCCAATACAGAAAAGCAGTCCCGAAAATACACAGCATTGAAAATGCGATGAGAAACCTTTTTCGACGATGCGAATAGTCGCTCGCGGCTCCTAAGACAGGGGAAAGCCCGGCTGCAATTATCATCGAAATACTGTCGGCGAGCCCCCAATAGAAATCGCCGCGCATTGTTCCCGCTGCAACGATTTCTCTGAAATATAGCGCATACCCAACTGTCTTTATCATGACCGAAAATGAAGTGCGGGCATAATCGAAAAGCGTCCAAGAAAAAATAGTTAGGCGGGAATAATTCCCTTCCATCATCGCTTCTTCTTGGTTGAAGTGTTAATCAAACCTCTGCCTGTTTTTTGGACCTTACTTTCGCTGGATAATTGCTTCGACGCCGCATCAAGAATCCCGTTCACAAATCTCGGACTCTCTTCTGTGCTATATCTTTTTGCCATCTCAATTATTTCGTTAATCGTAACTTTTGTCGGGATTTCCTGAGCATAAAGGACTTCAGCAATTCCCATTCTGAGAAGACATCGATCAATCGGGTTTACTCTAGAAATATCCCAATGTTCAAGATGCCCCTGAAGAATTAAATCGATGCTTTTCATATTATCAATTGTATCACGAAATAACTTTTTCGCGAATTCCAACGCAGCTTCATTTTCGATGTCTTTGAAAATATCCGCACTCAAAAAATCCGGTGAGGTATTGGATATATCGAAAGCGTATAGCGCTTGCAGGACACGCTCGCGCGCAAGTCGACGTTGAGATATCATAGCTGGTACCGAGGAGCTAATGAGATCATAATTTCGACTAGTCCACATCATATTTGCATTGACAAGGAAACCAAAGCATAAAACAGCTAAGTCCGTTACCACTTATGGCCTGTGACATAATACGCCCAGCATGATGCCGTACCAGCAAAGTAGAATTGCCACTCTCTGCTATCAGAATTATTCTCGCTTTCACTGCACAAATTTCTCTTCTAAGAAATTAAGCGCCACTCACGATCCGAAGAGCAAAAAGGCTAGTATCGCTGCCGATTCGCGTGCGCGGAAATATAGCTCATTGGGTAATAACATCTTATAGTCGCTCGCTATTCCCATAACTTTGGCGCCCTCCCATCGGCACATCAACAATGCCCGCGGCAAATGCCAATCGTCGGTGACGATCACAAGATTCTTCATGTCGAGCGAATCCATCAAGACTCTCTCAATAAATATTGCCTGTTCGGATGTGCAAAAAGTGTTTTGTTCCGCCATGATGTCAGAATCGGGTACCCCATTTTCCTTGAGGTACCAAGCTTGAACCTCCGACTCCACAGTACCGAATCGTTTAGTTCCTCCTGTTACAACTATTTTTTTCGCGCGCCCAGATTTAAAAATGTCGATTGCCTCGTCAAGTCTGCCGCGAAGGATAGGACTTGGCTTATGTTTTCCCCAAACTGACGCACCGAGTACGACTGCAGCATCAGCCTTGGAATTTCCTGGAAATGTCTCACCATTTGAGAATGTATATATAAAACCAACAAGCGCGCTTACTACAGATAAAGATACAAAAAGAATAACCGTCTTACGGAAAGTGGGGGGTCTTGTAAATGCAGCCACTATGACTATAGATAGCTGTGCCATTAAAGCCGCGTATGCTAACACAGACGGTTCTCCCGTCGCCGATTCGCTAACAGGTGGGAGATAGAATGAACAGATAAGTAGCAGTGCAGCAGACACTAAAAAAAGAGGGAGCTGAGAATTAGAATTTTTTCTTAAAGGAGAAAATTCGGCAAGGAAAATAATGACCAGGACCAGAACGGCCAGCGGCAAATTCTGTGGGCTTGCCATCCCGTTCGGTAAGTATTCCACTGCCGCTCTATTTGCAAATATTATCAGCGCGGCGATGACATCGGCGAGAACGGCAATGTGCAAAAGAACTTTAGATTTCAAGTGGCAATTTTTTTTAGTACAGGGAAATTTAAAACACTGAAGTGGAATTTTAAAGTGACAAGGTGGAAGAAAAATATTTTCCTCAGAGAAACACAGTAACGCACTTCATAGTTTCTGTCTCCCTTTGGGTCCTTAGCGGATTAAATTTATTCAGAAAGTGTTTTTCAATAGCGGCCACTAGCTCTCATTCTTTGCTGCATAATCATTCTGATCCTCTCACGGATTTCCCGATCAAACTTCTGCTCAAAAACTATATACTTCCCGATTTCCACAGGCGAAAGGACTCCTTCCAATGATTGCATAAATTTCTCATGGGCAGATGCTATCTGCTCATCTAACTTTAGTACCTGCTGAACCTGTTTGCTCACCTCAGATTCTCCAGCCTCTCCTTTTATCGTCGAATCAAGTCCGCGGATTGCCACCCTGCGCTGGGTGGTGATATTTCTTAATTCCGTATTGTAATTATTGTACAAAGGAAAAAACTTTTCTGCTTTGTTTGTCGGAAGGTCCAACTCTTTTGTTAATTGCCAGATTTTGATTTGCTCGAGTTGCCTTCTGACTTCAGGATTTTCCGGGCCTGATTCCGGGGGAGGAGGCAATGGCATCTCCTGCGCAAGCGCCCAGGACATCGAAAGAATGATAATTGAAAACAGCATAACAATTTTTCTCATAATTCTCCCTCAATTCGATATAATATTTTCCGGATAGTCGAAGTAATCTATCGCGGAGGCAGAATCCGTTACGGATGCTGTCCACATAGATTTAACAACTGCTTGTTGAGTCGAATCATCGATAGCATTCATCTCGTCAGCCTCGACAATTTGCGGAGCGGCAGCGTTAACATAATTAATGTTTAAGTTTGGAAGTTCGGCAACCTCGTACGCAGGAAGAGAAGAAGCCAGAGCCGTAACCGTTTCAGCCTGCCCATCTATCGTACTGACAGGCTTTAGAACATACTCATAAATTCCTATCCCGACGACCAACAAAAGTGCGGCGAGTCCACCAGCAAACACAGGGACTCTCCATCTTGCGGGGCGAAGTGAAGATATCTTCCCCATGATTATGGCACGCAGCTCCTGCCAAAACGCTTCCGGATATTCTTCTTGTGCCACTTTGTCAAGGACCATGATAGATTCGCGTATCTCATCAAATTCGGATTTACATTTCCCGCAAATTGCGAGATGGGCTCCGATACACTTTCGCAGGTTCGGCTCGACCTTATCGAGAATGTAATCCGGCAAATTTATGACAACATTATCGCATCTCATTTTTCAAGTACTCCCCTATTTTTTTCATCGCATGAAAATAATTCGCTTTCAGAGCGCCGAGAGACCTGTGCATCACTTGCGCTATTTCTTCATATGAGAGTTCTTCATAAAATCTTAAAATAAAAACCTGCCTCTGCTGACCCGGCAATGCAGCGACGGCTTTGGCTACAAGTTTCTTAAGCTCACCCTGGTCAGCCTCGCGCTGCGGCTCATTGCCGCCAGTCAATATATTCGTTATAGCTTCGTCCAATCTTACAACCGCTCTTACTTTTCTTTTTCTCAAATAACTGATCGCAACATTTGTGGCGATACGATAAATGTATGTGTATAGATTAGCATCGCCTCGAAATCTTTTCAAAGAGTCGTGCAGTTTGATGAAGACCTCCTGCGTCGCGTCAGCAGTTTCATCATCATCATTCAACATTCTTTTTATTACAAAAAAAACTTTCTTCTCGTAGCGAGTTACGATCTCGCTGAATGCTCTGTCGTTCCCTGACCTAACTTGTTCGACAAGCTCCAAATCGTTCAAGCTCTGCATTCAAGGGATTCGATTTATGCAGCCACGGAAAAATTTATTATCACTCCCAACCATCTCACATTATTGCCTTTGGGCGAATCAGCAAGTCGAACCTCTTTCCCCAAAACGCGGGAAAAGGTCTCAAACGAAGTGTTTGTCTTCATAAATTCTATTTAGTGCGATAATGAGACGTAAAAACCAGAACTTCGGTTTAAGTCAGCCTTCGATGACAACGACAGCTGTAACATAGTCTCCGGAATGAGAAAGTGATAGGAAAATCTTCTTCCCGCCGAAATTGCCCAGGGAAAGCCCACTAAGTCGCAAACATGGTTTCCCACTTTTTTCATTCGCGACTTCGACCTCCTGCCATGAGAAATCGCTGTTCCATCCTGTACCTGTGGCTTTGCTGAACGCTTCTTTCGCGGCAAACCGTGCTGCGTAATGCTGGAACGGATTAGGTTTGTTCGAACAATATTTAATTTCTTCGCTCGTAAAAATTTTCCCTGTGAAAAGAAACCCATAGTCTTCGATGCTTTCTTGAATCCTGCTGACTTCAACTATGTCGATGCCTACTCCCTCAACCATCCGAGTTCTCTTTCTTTATAAAGGCAATCAGTTCTTGAATGTCATTAGCTTCGTAATCGCTGCCGGAAATTTCCGTATTGAAAGTGTCGCCGTAACGAGCGAACACGGTTTTCATTCCAACTTTTTTTGCACCGATGATGTCGCGCTCAGCCCAGTCGCCAACCATGAGCGCTTCGTCTGCTTTAATGTTAAGCTTCTGCAAAGCAAGTGTGAATGGTGCCGGATGCGGCTTGCGTTCGTTTGTGTCTTCAAACGTTACCACGGCATCGAAAATATTGTGCATATTAAGATAGGTCAAACGCAGCCATGCTTCCCTCGCTGGAGCATCCGATACCACCGCAAGTTTCATTCCCATTTTCAATAATTCATAAAGCGTCATGCTGACATGCGGATACGGGACCAGCGCCGCCTCCCGTGCACGCCGGTATGCCACGACACCTGCAGATAAAATTTTGTAATCAACTTTGTCAAAAATATCCGAGAGGAGCGAATCGAAAACGTATTGAAACTCGATTCCCTTCTTCTTGTAGATCGCACCTATTCGATTTTTGACTTCGTCATACGACAAATCCAGGCCAGCATCGACCATGGCACGGCTCGCTGCGTCGATCGCTTCGCCTTTCATTTTCATGAAGTCAACAAGTGTATTATCGAGATCGAAAATTACGGCTTTTATCACTTCTTCAAAATTTCCGAAAGCGCAAATACCGCCGCAAAATACGAAAACTTTCCGAAGCCGGTCACTGTTCCTTTGCACACTTCTGATATCGCGCTCTTTCTTCTGAATTCTTCGCGCGCAAAAACTTGAGAGAGATGAACTTCAACAACAGGTATTTTTATCGCGGCGATGGCATCTCTCAAGGCGATGCTGTAATGTGAAAGTGCACCGGCGTTTAGCACAACTCCGTCGAAACTATCTTTGCCGACAGATTGGATTTTGTCAATCAACTCGCCTTCGCTGTTCGTTTGAAAAAATTCGAAGTGGACCTCCGAAAATTTTTCCTTAAGCTGCGAGTTGATCATCGCAAGCGTGTCGCTTCCATAAATCTGCGGCTCACGCAAACCTGTCAAATTCAGATTTGGGCCGTTAGCTACGAGAAGTTTCATTTCGAGTCTCCGTTTGTTCTTCGATGTATTCACGTACTGCCGGTTTCAAAAAGAGATTTTCAATCCCGACTTCAGACAAACTTTGAGCAAGGGTCGATGCCCGATGCTTAGGATCGAATTTCTTGTTGATCACGATCAGTTTTTCTTCTTTGAGGATACAGTAACCGCCGCTAAAATCTCCTTTTTCATAAATCACTTTCAACCCCAACTGCAATGCGGCTTCCTCAAGCTCAGCTATTAACGCTTCGGTCTTCAGCTTCGGCATTTTCTAATGTCTTTTCTGATTTAGTTGTTTTAATCGGACGGAAAATTAGGACTCCGATCGCACTGTAATATGAAAGCAAGGCGATCACCGACAGCCCTCCGAGCCCGCTCACTCGTTCCACAAATAATTTTCTCATCTCATCCCGGAGTGGACCGGGATCCGATCCTAAAAATAATTGCAATTGAAAATCTACGTATGACAAAAAGAACTTCAAATCAAGATACGAAGTATAAAATTCAATCGGAATGAAAATCACAAACAGGATCACAGCCATTAAAGCATTCGGATGTTCCTTCATTTTCAACTTTGATTTGAAAATGAAAACACAGAAACCGATAAATGCAAGTAAATATCCGAACACGACGAGCAGCGAAATCCTCGCAAGAAGATTGTAAATTTCTTTCTCGGCGTCGAACGGAATGTCTTGCCGAAATTTCAGATTGCCAATCTCGACAAGATCGTTCTCAATTATCCCGCGGGCAGTCGAGCCGCCAAGATAAAATATTCCGCCAACAACCATAGTGAAAAGTGCAAAACGCACCCCTTCCAAAAAAAATTCTCGGTCGGAAATATCCTTCGCTGCCTCGTTCAACTATTCGCCATTAATTTAGCAACTACAACTTTTCGGGAGTTTCAATAAATTCGACGACGCACCTTTGCGGAAGAAGAGATCGCTCGAACGCCAAATCCAAAAACATTTGAATCGCTTCTTTACCTCTGGTTCCATAGTCGAGTGTCCAATCGTTCACATACATTCCTACAAACTTGTCGGCAAGACCTGTGTTCATACCGCGGGCAAATCCTAATGCATACTTCAACGCTTCGTCCCGGTTATCAAGTGAATATGCAATGCTCTTTTTCAGATAGTAAGCAACTTTCTTCTTGGCATCGTCAGGCAAGTCGCATCGGATCACATTACCGCCAAGCGGGAGAGGCAAACCAAATTTTTCTTTAAACCACACACCAAGATCAATTATGCTGTGAAGTCCTTCTCTTCCGTAAGTGAGCTGCCCTTCATGGATGATCAATCCCGCCTCGAACTCGCCGGACAAAACTTTGTCAATTATTTTATCAAATGGAACAACTTCGTATTCAAAAGTCCCTGCAAAAATACTCAGCGCAAGAAAAGCGGACGTCCGTTTGCCGGGAATTGCGATCTTGAGATTATTTATATCTTCAACTTTATGCGGCTGCCTGCTAACGACCATCGGACCGTAGCCGTCTCCCATACTCGCCCCGCTGCTCAGCATTTGGTATTTGCCGGAAATGTACGGGTATGCGTGAATCGAAATCGCGCTTACCTCATACTCACCCACCATGGCTTTTTGATTGAGCGTCTCGATGTCGCTAAGTATATTTTCGAATTCAATTCCTTCGGTATCAAACTTTTTATTTGCAAGTGCATAAAACATGAATGCGTCATCGGAATCAGGACTGTGAGCGACTCTAATTTTCAAACTTGTTTCCTTTCTTTTTTGCAAACTTAAACGCAGACGGACACAATTTGTTTACGGTACAGATTTCACATTTCGGAAGTCGCGCAACGCAAACTTTTCTGCCGTGCGACATTAAAAAATGACAAAGCATCATCCAGTTTTTCTCGGGAAACAATTCCATCAGATCAAATTCTATTTTAGTCGGGTCATTTTCTTTACTGAAGCCGAGCCTCTGTGAAAGTCTCTTGACATGAGTATCGACCGCGATTCCGGGAATGCCAAACGCATTTCCGAGAAGGACATTTGCAGTTTTTCTACCGACGCCAGCAAGCGTCAAAAGCTGCTCCATAGTACGCGGCACTTCTCTGCCGAATTTTTCCATTATCGATTTGCTGCAATTGATGACCGACTTCGCCTTTTGTCTGTAAAACCCTATTGATCTTATTTCCTTTTCAAGGTTTCGCACATCAGCTTCTGCGATATGTTTCGGCGACGGGTATTTTCTAAAGAGTTCTGGTGTCACCATGTTCACGCGGGCGTCTGTGCACTGGGCTGATAAAATCGTGGCGATGAGAAGCTCGAATGGATTATTAAAATTCAACGCAGCCTTCGCGTTAGGATATTCCTTTTTCAAGAATGCGAATACTTTCTGCGCTCGCTGTTTAATTGAGATATTCCCAAATTGTGATTTTGCTTTTGCAGGAACGGTTTTCCGCGTCATTAGCTTCGTCTTTAGTGCATGGAAATTTAGCTAAATGCGGTGCAAGAGAAAAGCCCGATGAAAGGTCGACCGCCAAGGTTAAACTCTTAACCTTGGCGGCTTTGACTTAGTTCTGGCTTGCCGCACTCGGATCAGCAATCGCACCCATGAACATGATTGTATTATCATGGTTCTCTTTGATGACGAAGATAAATGGCCTATTAACATCAAAATAAATTGGACCCGTATGCGGACCTGCGAATGTGGCTCTTATGCCAATTACCGTCACGGCTGCAGCTTCGGTTCCCTTTTCACTCACATCTATGTAAGTTTTGTGAAGAACACTCGAAATTGCTAATGGGATGGTTTGATCGATTCTTGTGAAGTCTGCACTTTCCCCAAATGCAACCCCCATTCCCATCTTCGTAAGAACAGAAGTTAGATCTGTACCATATTGAACTTTGAATTTCGGTAGGCTTATTTGAACATCTTGATCCGAGAGATCCTGTATGATACTGTTGATCTCACTCTGGTTTAATGAAGCCTCGGCATTTGCAAACGACGAGTTAGAATTCGGAAGCAAAACCAACATGCTGTAATCACCATCACCATAAGGAAGCTCAGCCACCTGAAAAGTGCTGTCCGAATAATATTTCAGCGTATCGTGTACCACCATAGTTGGAACATTTTCGGATGAACCGTTCAAAAGATAAAATGGCTTATTAGTTGTGTTGGTCGAATCGAATTCGTATTCCCATGTGCCATTAAAGTAGAGAGCATTTATTAAGTACATAACCGCATTTGAAGGTATGGGAGGATTAATTACGGCGGGTATTTTCCAGTTAGTCTTGTCATTTACCCAAGAGTTTATTGTACCTGCAGCGTTGGGATCGTTGAAATCTAGAGGCTTGACCTCGGCGTTATAATAGGTAGAGTCAACCGTCAAAAAAGCATCGATCACCTGGAAAGTATTTCTGTACCAAATCGAGTTGGCGATGTTGAACGTTACGTTCGGGTCAAGAGCGGCAAACTGTGCCATCAAGCTCTGGTATGATTGGTTGATTTCGTCGTTGGAAAGCCCACCCAGACCGAGTGTTGTCTGCATAGCCGAATAAGTCTGACCGCCAGCGCCGTTTAACGTCATCGCCAGTGCCATTGAGACGCTCAGAGGTGAGATGAAAAAGTTTTTCCCTTGTTCTTGAGTCGCAACTTGTCCGAAAAGATTCAACGCAAACGAGCTTGTTGCCGACTCTACTTGCTTCTCGGTCGCACTAAGAGGTAAAGGCTTGAAATTATTGCCCGGTGCTGTCACATGGCTGCATCCGAAATTCATTGCGATGCCCGTGACAGCCAGACCGAACGCGAAAGTTTTCAGATTGCGCTTCATAATGCTCCCCCTTTTTTCAAGGTTGCTCAATCTTTATTATTCAATCAATTCACGAAAACATCAACGTAAAATATTAGATGACATAAAAATCAAATGCAAGCCCGGATAGTGGAACGGGGCATGCAATAAACCTTTCGTGCTGCTACTCGTCAAAATAGAGATAAGTTGCATAATTCAATGAATCAGACCAGAAGGAGATTTCCTATGCGGCAATTGAAGTACCTTGCCATGATGATCGTATTCGCGTCACTAAGTTTTAACGGATGCACAAGCTCGCTCCTCGTTAAAAGCGCTTGGAACGCAAACCAAATTGTTATCGATGGAAAAGACAACGACTGGGACGACACTATGTTTTACATTCCTGACGCACAGTTGACGGCAGGCGTGCGCAACGACAGCAATTATATGTATATCATACTTAAAACCACAAATAGGATGCAAACATTTCAAGTGCTCGGATCAGGACTCACTGTTTGGTTCGACCAATCGGGCGGGACTTCTCAGAAATTTGGAATTCATTTCCCCTTGGGAAAAAGTGAAGGCGGCGGAGAAATAAACCAACCATCCCCCTCCGCGGGATCTTCGACGGGTGAGGCGGGTAACCCTGACGAAAACCAAAATCAAAATTCGAGTTTTGTCGACTTGAGTTCAAACGAGCTTGAACTTTTAGGCGTGAACGAAAATGGACCAATTCGATTAACAATTGCCGATGTAAAAGGAATCGAACTGCAGATGAGCCGCAGCCGCGATGGATTGATTTACGAAATGAAAGTTCCTCTTCACATGTCGAGCGACCGTCCTTATGCTATCAATCCGAAAGGAACAAATGTTGGCGTTGAATTTATCACAGGAAAATTTGAGGCGCCAAGCCGTGGAGAAGGAATGGAAAGACGAGGCGAAGGTGAAGGTTCCGGCGGCGAAGGCGCTGGAGAGGGTATGCCGGGCGGCGGAATGGGAGGATATGGCGGAATGAGAGGCGGTGGCGGTAGAGGCAGACATTCCGGCGGAGAGAACAACGGTCAAGCTCCGAAGCAAATTGATTTTTGGCTTAAAGTTAAACTTGCCTCGAACACAGGGGAGTAATGCTTCAACATGAATGTTCGGGGAATGCCGCATTAGCGTAAACAACTAATGCTGCACAATCGCTTTCCTTTCCTTCAAAGTGGCATAGTCAAAACCAGGCTTGATGCGCTTCTCCAAAAGGAAATAGAGAATTGCGACGACCATGATGGCTGTAGTCCCGACGCCTGCTTCTGGACCATATCGACCGCCGGTCAGCCAATCTGGGCCGTAATCTGTCGGGACGAAGATGGTACGGTTAGTAAGAAGTCCACTGACTGGAAGCGACAAAATGAAACTCTGCACAAAATTCCAAGAGAAGTGCAGCCCAAACGGGAAGTAAAGTGTTCTCGTTTTCAGATACGCTATTCCGAGCCATGCACCAGCAAGCACTGTATTAAATGTTGAGAAACCAGTTGCGTTGGGATTGTTCATTAAATGCAGTAAACCGAAGATGACCGACATTAAAACAGTTGCGCTCAACGATCCCATTCCTTCTATGAGAGCCTGATATGGGTAACCGCGGAATATCAGCTCTTCACCCATCGCAAAATAGCCGAAGAATAAAAAGCTGAGCCCGAAATTTTGGATTAATAATGGTACACTGAAGTTGCTCCTTAAATTAAGTTTTATAGCACCCACACCTAATTCAATCCCTCCTACGATCCCGACCATCAAGGCGCCGATCAAAAATCCGAGCAGCATTTCTTTCCAAATTTTCCCATGATAAGGAAATCCAACCGAACTTAGTCGGCGTCTGTCTATGAATCGCAGTAATAGAAAGGTTGATGCAAGGACGACAATGTAGAACAGAAATAGAAAAGATTGTTCGGGAACAACGCGCGATAATTTCGCGAGAACCGCCGATAAATAGTAAAGCACAATTACAGACAGAAAAAAAAGAAGAACTCTCCACCCGCTTCGCAAATGGTGATCCGCATCAAGCAGCAAATTATTCTTAGCAGCAAGTTCATCGGGAAGCCTTTTCATCGCAAAACTAATAGCAATTCCGATCACTCCAAACAACAGACCCATGATAAACCAATTCCCTTGATCTCTTTGCTTTTCGCGAGCGATGGCCGCGGAGAGTGCGGCGCAGACTATTTGATAAATGACGACGAGATACCAGTAATCGGAAATAAAATTAAAAAGATTCAACCAGTTTTCTCCTTTGCCTTTGTGCTCTTTTGCCCATAATTTGCATGTCCTCTGTACCACTATGCGTGTGTTTCAACGGCCTTTTTCATGATGATGGGTTTTTGCCCATAGAATACGCTTCGCCTCTTCAAGCACTTCTTCTCCTTTGCGGCTCTCCCTTTCCTGAGCATGATATTCCCGGTAAATGGCAAAGCTCCCGAATATCCAAATCGAAATAGGAAGCACCGTGAAAACTATTTTCGCCGCGATCGGAGCTTCGCTTTTCAATAAAACATAAAACGAAATTGCCATGAAAATGAGGGGCAAAAACCAAACGATGAAAATAACTCGATTCATTTTTATTCATCCCGGCGGCCATTTCATTTGCCTGCCGCCGAGTAAATGGAGATGAATATGATCAACAGTTTGCCCACCTTCGGCGCGGCAATTCCACACGAGCCTGAAACCGCGCTTTGATAACGAAACCTTTTCCGCCACTTCGACGGCAGTCGAGACCATTTTGGAAATCAGTGCAGAATCATCTGTACCATCAAGCTCTATCAAACTTGAAATGTGCTTCCTTGGAATGATCAAAATATGCGTCGGTGCCACCGGATGTGCATCTCTGATTGCGAATACATCACCGTCCTCAAGAACAAAATCGCCTGGAGATTTTCTGTTAGATATGTTACAGAATACGCAATCCACGACTTAATTTTTTAAATCTAAATTTTAAATTCTTAGATGCAGCCATGTGAACACTTTCTTACTTCAAAAAATAACAATCGCAATGTTCTCGAGTTTTTCAAGCAGCGTCCGGTTGGAACTTTTCGACCTCTTCAACCACCGCGTCGACAATTTCTTCTTCTTTGACACGCCGTACCACTTCACCTTTGCGATATAGAATCCCAACACCTTTTCCGCAGGCAACCCCGATGTCCGCTTCACTCGCCTCGCCGGGACCATTAACAACGCAGCCGAGTATCGCAATCTTCACAGGCTTTTTCATCCCCGCCAGGCGATCTTCGAGCTGGCGAGTAATCGAAAACAAATCCACTTCAAGCCTGCCGCATGTCGGACAAGCAATCAGTTCGATGTTCCTTGTCGCGAGCCCGAGCGACCGAAGGATTTCCTTTCCAACCTCAACTTCTCTGGCCGGATCATCCGTCAACGAAACTCTAATAGTGTCGCCGATCCCTTCCGCTAAAAGCGTCCCGATTCCGACCGAAGATTTTATCGTCCCGATACGAGTCGGCCCCGCTTCCGTTACCCCTAAATGCAAAGGATAATCAGTCCTCTGCGCAATCAACCGATAAGCTTCGATCATCAACCTCACATCGGTTGATTTTACGGAAATGATTACGTCATGAAAATCATTCTCTTCGCAAATTCCGACATGCCGCATCGCACTCTCGTAAAGTGCCTCGGCTGTCGGATACCCGTGTTTCTCCAAAATATCTTTTTCAAGCGAGCCGGAATTTACTCCGATCCTAATCGGCACTTTTCTTTCCTTTGCAAGAGTCAACACCTGGCGAATTCTATCAACACTTCCGATGTTCCCTGGATTAAGTCTAACTTTTGCGACTCCGCCTTCGAGTGACTTCAATGCAAAGATGTGATTGAAATGAATATCAGCGACGACAGGAATCGGAGATTGATTTACTATTTCTTCAATTGCGGCGGCGGCTTCTTTGTCATTCACCGTAACGCGAACGATGTCGCAGCCAGCATCCGCAGCTTCGACAATTTGTTTCACGGTCGAGTCGATATCGGAAGTCCTTGTTTTCGTCATCGTTTGCACCGAGATCGGTGCTCCACCACCTACCGGCACGTTGCCGATATGAACTCGCCGTGATTTCCGCAGTGGATATTTTACTTCATGCTTTGTAATCGTCTCTGATTTATCTGAAACTACCGGTAGCTCTATCATCGTATCCCCATTCTATCTCGGTGCTTTTACTTAACGAGCGTCAAACACGTTTTGTGTAATGGTACAACGCATTTTCCGCCACATCAATTTAATTTTTTGCTCGCAGTGAACAAAACTTTTTTCTCTTCTTCGGTCAACGAATCGTAACCGGACGCACTTATCTTATCGAGGATTTCATCCAGCTTGTCCTGATTAATATCATTTTGTTCCGAATGAATATCTTGGGAACCGCGTCGATTCCTTTTTTTCATATCTTGGAAATAGGCGTCTGTAATCACGTTCCGATTGCCATAACTCTTTTTAGATACAAAACGCTGCCGAATATTTTCTTTATTCCTTTTGAAAAAATCTAAAATCCTGTCAACCGCCGGAAGCGATCTTCGATAAACCATCAAATAAATCAAACCGATGAGCGCGCCGCCTAAGTGCGCAAAATGCGCAACGCCGTCTTGTGTGCCAGTAACTCCGTAAAACAATTCAATGCCGATGAAAATCGCGACAAAATATTTCGCCTTGATCGGGAAAAGGAAATACAGGAACACCGGTGCATCAGGGAACAGCATCCCGAATGCGAGCAAAACTCCGTAAATTGCGCCGGACGCACCGATCGTCGGAGCGGGAGTCATTAAGAGCGGCGTCAGCAATAAATTTGAAAGTGCTGCGCCGATTCCACAAAGGAAATAATAAGTAAGAAACCTTTTCGTTCCCCAGACATTTTCCAGTTGGACACCAAACATCCAAAGCGCCAGCATGTTGAAAAAAATATGAAGGAACCCTCCGTGCAGAAATAGATATGTGACAACCTGCCAAATGAAGAAGCCTTGTCCGAGAGGATAGAGCGCGAAAAGTCGAAAGAAAATATTGTAGAGATAGACGTCACCGAATCGAAGGCCAAGCTGTAGAAAAAGCTGAAAGAGAAAAACCCCGACGGTGGAAATGAGAAGGAACTTCATCCCTTTCGGGAAAAATCTGAAACTGGGTGGAGGCGCGTAATGACTTGAGTAGTTCGTGTAATAACTCATAATTTCTTCACCTTACTGAACAATCTCTTGCCTCCATCCGTTTCAAGTTAATAATTCATTTATCGTCGAGCGCCGCAACGCCAGGCAGAATTTTTCCTTCAAGGAATTCAAGCGAAGCTCCACCGCCGGTTGAGACGTGAGAGACTTTGCTTTCGAGGCCGAACTTTGCAATCGCCGCTGCCGAGTCGCCGCCGCCGACAATCGTCGATGCACCATGCTTTGTCGCTTCAACCAGTGCATCAGCAATCGCTCTCGTACCGGCCACAAAGCTATCCATCTCGAACACTCCCATAGGCCCGTTCCAAACAACTGTCTTCGCTTTCACGATTGCATCTTTAAAAAGATCGATGCTTTTCGGGCCGATATCCATTCCAACCCAGCCTTGTGGAATGGCATCAATACTCACAACTTTTTTTGCGGCAGTGTTGTCGAATTTTTCTGCAACAGTACAGTCAACGGGCAAAAGAAGTTTTGCTTTTCCGGTTTTCGCCTTGGTGAGAAGTTCTTTCGCAAGATCCACTTTATCTGCTTCTAAAATTGAATTACCGATTTCTTTGCCCATTGCCTTGAGGAAAGTGAACATCATTCCGCCGCCGATGATGAGCGAGTCAACTTTTCCTAGAAGGTTATTTATGACATCGATCTTGCCGGAAATTTTTGCGCCGCCGATTATCGCGACATACGGACGACTCGGATTGCCGACCGCTTGCGAAAGAAATCGCAATTCTTTTTCCATAAGATAGCCGCCGACCGCCGGTTTCAGAAAGCGAGTTATCCCTTCGGTTGACGCGTGAGCGCGGTGCGCGCTGCCGAATGCATCGTTGACATAAACATCACCAAGTGAAGCTAACTCCTTAGCGAAGTTTTCATCGTTTGCTTCCTCTTCAGGATGGAACCGCAGGTTTTCAAGGAGAACTACATCTCCCGGCTTCGCCGATGCAACCGCCTTCTTCGCTTCGGGTCCGATGCAATCCGTTGCCATTATCACTTTACAGGAAAGCAGCTCGCCCAATTTTTTCGAAACCGGCACCAAGGAAAACTCCGGCTTCGGGTTTCCTTTAGGCCGACCGAGATGGCTCATCAAAATCGGCGTACCACCATCTTTCAAAATTTTCTTTATGGTCGGCAAAGATTCCACAATTCGTTTGTCATCAGTTATATTTTTGTTCGCATCAAGCGGCACATTGAAATCAACTCTTACCAAAACCTTTTTACCTTTTACGTTAATATCATCAATTGTCTTTTTGTTAAAAGTCACGTCCATTTTTTACTCCAGATTAATTTCAGTCGAAGGCCGATCTGCCTCACGCTGAGAAGTTTTCATATTTTCTGCAAATTTTCATTTTTGATTTTCACGACTGCGATTTCTCCTTTGAGAAAAAATAAATGAGCATAGACTCGCATCGTTATGTCTTCAGGATAACATATATTGAGGCTTTTATCATAAGAAACATTTATTTCGTCATCGAACTCAGTACCTAAAGGCAAGCCATTCACCCGCTCGCTGATGTGAACCGGTGTAAAATCGTCGACGGTCAACGAAGCGGAAACCGTATTCATCGGGTCGCCTTCGTCCGAAGATTTTGAAAAAATAAAATTGATGCCATAGCAGTCGCTGCAACCAGGTTTGTCAAATTCACAGGAAGTCATGGTCTTTCCTTCTTCGGAGAAAAATTCCGATAAAAAAAACATCTTGTCAAACACATCATATCCGCCGTTGAATCTATCGCCGTTTGGAACCGTGGTCGAGATGAGCTGCCTTTCGAACTTTCCATGATCAACTGTGACTTTGAAAATGAGACTATCGTTATCCCCACCGCGAGATCGGAATTCAATTCTCTGCGTGAACTGGATATCGATGCCCTTCAAATTGTTATCGATTTCTACTGTGCGTGCTTTGCATTTCTCGAACACCTCTTGAGCCGTGTAATCATTCGGAATAACATTTAAGTTGAAAGAGAAAACCGCAGCAGCAATAAAAAGAAAGTTCAATCTACCCTTTCCATGAAATGTAGGTCGGCCATCATGGTCGGCCTACATAAGAGATAATTTACAGTTTGCTTTAATTGAGTATTAGGCCGACTTTTTTCACAAGATCGACCACGCGGTTTGAATAGCCCCACTCGTTGTCGTACCA
>JBAPNE010000056.1:0-19065 GCA_049278975.1 Candidatus Kryptoniota bacterium | reverse complement strand
GAATATCTCCACGGATTCACGAATGGTTTCAGGAAACCAGATATTCGTCGCGCTTCGTGGCGAGAAATTCGACGGGCATAATTTCGTCGGCGACGCTATTGGCAAAAAAGCGGTTTGTGCGGTTGTTGATAAAAAGTGGTACGGAGAAAAAAGATCCGAACATGTTTTTTCGGAAAAAGCAAGCCACCTTCCGCTTGTAGTGGTTGATGATACAACTCGAGCGCTTGGTGATTTGGCAAGAATTTATCGCCGTAAATTTACTATGCCGGTAATAGCCGTCGGCGGTTCGAACGGAAAAACAACCACCAAGGAGATGATCGCGAAAGTTTTGAATAAAAAATTTAAAGTCGTTAAGACTTCCGGCAATCATAACAACCAGATCGGCGTCCCGCTCACAATCTTTGAGTTCGAAAATTCTCACGAAGTCGCGGTGGTTGAAATTGGCACAAATCATTTCGGCGAAATAGAACGTCTGTGTGAGATCCTAGAACCGACGGCCGGCGTCATCACAAACATTGGGAACGAACATTTAGAGTTCTTTCGAAATTTAGATGGTGTTAAAAAAGAGGAAGGCAAACTTTTCAAATATCTCGCGTCGACAAAAGGTTCGGCCTTCGTGAATGTAGATGATAAAATTTTGGCACGGCTGTCCAGAAAGTTGAAGTACAAATTCGAATTCGGATTTAGTTTACATCGAGGAAATTTTTCGGCGCGACTGTTCGGTGCGGACCGCAACGGTTGCGTTTTGTTCGAAATAAAATATAAAAGTAAAACCGATCTTGTTCGTCTCCGCGTCCCGGGGATGCACAACGCGATAAACGCGCTTGCCGCTGCAGCAGTCGGAGCATATTACGGCGTCAGAATAAGTGAGATAAAGAAAGCACTCGAGAATTACAGGTCATTTGAGAAGAGGATGCAGATTGTAAAATCAGACGGTGTGACAATTCTTAATGATACATACAATTCAAATCCGGAATCAGCTGCTGCCGCCCTCCGATGGTTGTCGGTTATTCGCACAAAGGGCAAGAGGATCGTAGTTCTTGCGGACATGCTCGAACTTGGTGAGTCAGCAAAAAGTGAGCATCAGAAAATCGGAAGAGAGATTGCGAAAGAAAATTTCGATTATCTTTTCACGTTCGGAAATCTCGCGCGAGAAATTTCTGCAGCCGCAGATGGAAAAGTGAAAACAGAATCTTTCGACGATAAAAATAAACTTTTCGAAAAACTTTTTCAGATTGTCGAGGCTGGAGACATTGTGCTTGTCAAAGGTTCGCGAGGCATGAAGATGGAAGAGATTGTGAATATTCTGACGCGTAAGCTGCGGAATCGAGGAGAGCGCTGATGCTGTATTATTTATTCGAGATGCTCGAAAGACAATTTCACCCGCCGGGCTTCGGGGTCTTTAGGTATATTACTTTTCGTTCAGCGCTTGCAGCGGTCACTGCATTGTTGATCAGCTTTGTAATCGGTCCGATAGTCATCCGAAAGCTTCATAAGCACCAGATCGGCGAGCAAGAGAAAGTCGAGGGTCCGAAATCCCATTTGTCGAAAGCCGGAACGCCGACGATGGGTGGGCTTATAATCCTCGGATCGGTCGTAGTGCCGCTCCTTCTGTGGGGCGACCTTGGAAATCTATACGTGCTTTTGATGCTGCTCATTACTATTTTGCTCGGCATTCTCGGATTCACCGACGATTACATGAAGGTCATCAAGAAAAAACGAAAGGGACTCATCGCTCGGTACAAGCTCATTGGACAAGTTGGCATCGGTTTAATTGCCGGTGCGGTTTTATATTTCTCTCCGCAGCTTCACCCGTTTAATTCATTAACGACGATTCCGTTTTTTAAGAACCTGAACTTCGACTATTCTTACTTTTACATTCCCGTTGTCATTTTCATAATTACTGCGACGTCCAATGCCGTTAATCTGACTGACGGACTCGATGGTCTTGCCGTCGGCACTGTCGGGATAGTTGCTTTGACCCTTGCGTTGATGTGCTATATATCAGGGAACATTGATTTCAGCCGTTACCTAAACATAATCTATCTTCGTGGTTCCGGTGAGCTTACGGTGTATTGTGCAGCTCTGCTCGGAGCATCGCTCGGCTTTCTGTGGTACAATACGTATCCGGCGCAGGTTTTCATGGGCGATACTGGTTCACTTGCCCTTGGCGGTGCGATCGCTGGAATTTCAATTATGATAAAAAAAGAATTGGTGCTTCCAATATTAGGTGGAATTTTTCTCGCCGAAGAATTGTCGGTGATCGCTCAAGTGCTCTATTTCAAATACACAAAGAAGAAATATGGTGAAGGGCGCCGCATTTTCAGGATGGCACCGTTCCATCATCACTTCGAGCTTGGCGGTGTACCAGAGCCAAAAATTGTAACGCGGTTTTACATTGTCGGGATTTTGTTGGCGATATTAAGTTTAACCACTTTCAAAGTGAGATAAATTGAGCAAGCCGGAAAAAATAAAGTCCGCGAGAGTGTCGGTTCTTGGTGCCGCGAGGAGCGGAATATCTATTGCAAGACTTTTGAAATCACAAGGCGCATCCGTGTTTGTGAGCGATAAGAAAGCGAAAGAAGAAGCCGCACAGGAAATTCGAACGTTGGAGAATTTGGGAGTGCCGTATGAATTCGGCGCGCACTCGGATAGAATTTTCGATGCGGATTTCATCGTGGTAAGCCCGGGTGTTCCATCAAACTCAAATTTGGTTCAACATGCTTTGAAAGTCGGCTTGAGTGTTTTCAGCGAGGTTGAAGCTGCATCGTGGTTTTGCCGGGCGCCGTTAGTAGCGATAACGGGCTCAAACGGGAAAACCACTGCGACAACTCTTACCGGCAAAATTTTCGAGAAGGCAGGATGGAAAACGGTTGTCGCAGGAAATATAGGCTTTCCACTTTCCGATTATGTCCTTGACCTCGATGAAAAATCCGTCGCGGTCGTCGAAGTCTCGAGTTTCCAATTGGATCATATCGAAACGTTCAAGCCGAAAGTTGCGGTGCTTCTGAACATAACGCCGGATCATCTTGATAGGTATGAAAACTACCAAGCTTACATGGATTCGAAGTTTAAAATCTTTATGAATCAAGCTGGAAACGACTTCTCTATTTATAATTATGACGACGAAGCTGTCAGGAAACATTGCGAAGGTTTGGTGTCGAAGAGAAATTGCTTCAGCGTTGCGGAGGAAATTTCCTGCGGAGCGTTTGTTGATGGCGATAAAGTGTTTCTTGTTGCTGGTGGGAATCGCGAATTTCTTATCAATCGGAAGGAGATAAAAATCCGGGGCGTGCACAATTTATATAATTCTATTGCGTCGTCGCTTGCGGCGCGAGCGATGGGAGTTTCTGTCGAAGCCATCGCGAATACATTGCGCGAATTTCCGGGAGTGGAACATCGGCTTGAACCGGTTCGAGAGCTTAACGGTGTGAGATACGTTAACGATTCGAAGGCTACGAATGTCGATGCCGTGTGGTATGCGCTTGGAAGTTTTGAGTCGCCGATAGTTTTGATCGCCGGGGGCAAGGATAAAGGAAACGATTATTCGCCGCTCTTCGAACTTGTTAGGAAAAAAGTTCATGCGATGGTTCTCATCGGTCAAGCGGCTGCGAAGATGCAAAAAGAATTTTCGGACAAAACGAAGTGTATCATGGCATCATCCATGGAAGAAGCCGTATCGAAAGCTCAGCGCGAAGCTAAGCAAGGCGATGTTGTTCTCCTTTCGCCGGCATGTGCAAGCTTTGATATGTTCCATGATTATGAACACCGCGGACGAGAGTTTAAAAGATTGGTGATGGAACTGTGACCAAAAATTCAAAGCCGGCAGATAAGTGGTTTTTATTTGCAGTGCTCTCACTCATGTTTATGAGCCTTGTTGTCGTTTATAGCGCGAGTGCATTCTGGTCGGAATTGAAATTTCAAAATCCCGCGTATCTGTTGCGGAGCCATCTCTTCAAAGTTTTTATAGGAATGATTTTGATTTTTATGGTCGCAAGGTTTGATTACCACAAATTTGAGAAGTATGCTTTTCATCTTCTTGTGATTTCCGGAATCCTTTTGCTTGTTGCGCTCGGGCAGCGAGTGATAATAAAGGGTGCCGCTCGCTGGATTCATCTCGGCATGTTCAGCTTCGAGCCGTCGGAGGTGGCACGATTGGCGATTTTATTTTTTATCGCGTCTTATCTTGTCGTGAGTGTCAATGCGTTAGACGATTATAGAACACTGGTCAAACCTCTTGCAGCCACAGCAATTATTGCCGGCCTTATAGTTTTGCAGCCAAATTTCAGCACAGCATTGATGATTTTTGCGGTTGTTGGAGTGATGCTCCTTGCTGGTGGAGTCAAGAAAAGTCATCTTGCGGTTCTCATTTTCGGCGCACTCGTTGTCGGCGTATGTGCCATGGTGCTCGAATCGTATCGTGTCGCGCGAGTCCAATCGTGGATGAAACAAGGCTCGGGAAATTATCAAGTTCAACAGTCCATAATAGGTTTCGGCAACGGCGGAATATTCGGCGTTGGCCCGGGTAACAGCAGGCAGAGAAATCTATTCTTGCCGGAATCTTACGGTGATTTTATTTACTCGATCATCGGGGAAGAATACGGTTTCTGGGGAGCGGCTTTAGTGATGCTGTTGTTCCTTTTTATGGCATTCCGTGGTACGGCAATTGCCAAAAAGGCACCTGATAGATTCGGATCTTTGCTTGCGACCGGAATAACAAGTGGAATTTGTTTGTATGCCTTCGTCAACGCAGGTGTTGCAATCGGGCTGTTTCCCACCACCGGACTTCCGATGCCATTTATCAGCTATGGTGGTACGGCGATGATAATTAATTCAATTGCGGTCGGAATTGTTTTAAATATATCGAAACAAATCCCGGAAAATGAAATTGATCCTGCCAGGGCAAAAGTCGTTCACGGGATTTTGCGACCGAGGAAAATAAAAACCATCGAGCCGGTCGTAGGGAGGATTTACTGATGATACGAGTTGTCTTTGCCGGTGGAGGGACAGGAGGGCATGTTTTCCCTGCGGTAGCAATTGCGGAAAGATTGATGGATGCAAACCTTTCCATGTATCATACGGACGGCGTTGACGTGATGTTTGTCGGAACGAAGAATAAGATTGAAGCTCGAGTTATTCCGCAGCTTGGCTACAAGTTTCGCACAATATGGATAGGAGGATTTTCTAGAAAGTTCAAGCTGTCAAACTTTTTGCTTCCGGTTAAGATAATCGTCTCGGTTTTTCAGTCATTGAAACTTTTGCTCACATACAAGGCGAATGTCGTAGTCGGAACTGGCGGATATGTGTCCGGCCCCGTCTGCGCTGCAGCGGTTGTGACAAGAACTCCGATCATCCTTCAGGAACACAACAGTTATCCCGGCGCTATGATAAGAATGTTTGCGCCGTTCGCCCGTGAAATCCATATTGCATTTGAAACATCCCAAAAGTATTTTCGACTGCACCGCAATCTTTTCGTGACCGGAAGCCCGGTCAGAAAGATGCCGAGAGCAAAGCGAGAGGAAGCGCTGAATTATTTCGGCTTAAGCAAGGGAAGGCAAACTCTTCTTGTGACTGGCGGCAGTTTAGGAGCTGTAAAACTTAACAGTGCAGTATTAGGGATCGTTGACGATTTAATAAGCCGTAATTATCAGTTGATATGGCAGACAGGGTCGGTTGATTTCGAAAGAATCAGACAGAGCTTCGAAAAGCATCCGTCCATGATTTACGGACGAGTTGAAAAATTTATAGAAAGAATGGATCTCGCCTACTCGGCTGCTGACATCGCTGTCTGCAGAGGTGGTGCTACAACTATCGCCGAACTTATCTCCTTCAATCTTCCCGCCGTAATTATTCCGTATCCCTATGCGACGGCTAACCATCAAGTCGAAAATGCCCGCGCGCTCGTCGGAAGCGGCGCAGCTGTCATGGTACAAGAATTTGAAATCGAAGAAAAGTTTAAAAGAGAATTATTAACCTTGATAGATAATCCGGGACAGCTCTCCGTCATGCGGGAAAAGATGAACGGATTGTTGCACGATGATGCGGCGGAGGTTATCGCTAAATCGGTCTTAAGAATTGCGAGTACAAATGCGTAAACATTTCAAACGTAGATTCGAATTTTACTACCAGTCGGTTGCAGTGTATGCCGTCGCGCTGATACTTTATGCCGTGGTACGCGGCTCGTTTGCCGAGGACGAATTCAAAATGGTTTTTAAAGATCCGATCGTCTATGCGTTCATTATTGTATTAGCTTATTCTGTTTTCATCCTCGTCTTCAACATGCTCTTTCAAAGAGACGTCATTGTGACGGACGACTCTATAATTTTTCAAAACCGGTTCGACAGCAAGGCAATCGCTCTGTCGAGCATAGAATGGATTCGCGTCGGCAAAGCAAAAAGGATGAAAGTTCGCGGCGGTTTCAAAGTTATCAAGTTGAAGCTAAAAGATCAGATGAGAACCGTGCGAATAAATCCGATCTACTTTCACGCTGAGCACGATATGATTGAAATTTTCAAGCAGTTGAGCCAATCGAAGGTTCCCCCGATGAGCCGCAGACTTATCCGGAAAGGAAGAGCGAGCGGAAATGTTTAAGAGTGTCCAAAAAGTTCACATGGTCGGAGTCGGCGGAATCGGGATGAGCGGCATTGCGGAAATTTTGCTTGACCAGGGTTTTGAAGTAAGGGGCTCCGACAGGCAGCTCAGCGAAATCACAGATCGGCTTGAGAAGTTGGGCGCGAAAATTTTCAAAGGTCATGCCGCCAAAAATTTAGGTGACGCGGACGTCGTCGTTTATTCATCTGCGGTCCATCTTGATAATCCGGAGCTTGCGGCTGCGGCGGAGAAGAAAATTCCGGTAATTCGAAGAGCCGAAATGTTAGCGGAGCTTATGCGGATGAAATACGGAATCGCAATCGCAGGCACGCACGGCAAGACTACGACGACAAGTATGACGAGTTTAGTTTTGATGGAAGGCGGATTGGATCCGACCGTGATCGTCGGCGGTAAACTCTCGAGCTTCGGCGGAACGAACGCGCGGCTCGGCCATGGAGAGTACATCGTGGTGGAAGCAGATGAGTTCGACAGATCGTTCCTGCAGCTGACTCCGGTCATTGCGGCGATTACAACTTTGGAGCGTGAGCATCTCGACATTTACACCGATCTCGAAGACATCAAACGTGCTTTCGTGGAATTTGCAAACAAAGTTCCGTTCTACGGTTTTGTGATCCTTTGTCTTGACGAACCATCCATCCAGGAAATTTTGCCGCTCATCAGAAAAAAAATTGTTACTTATGGAGTTAATGCACAGTCGGACTTGCAAGCTGTGAATATTTCTTTCGATGCCAATCGCAGCAAGTTTAATCTTCTTCAGCGCGGCAAAGATCTCGGTGAGATCAATCTTAATGTTCCCGGACTTCACAACGTGAAGAACTCAGTCGCGGCAATCGGAATAGGGTTGGAATTAGGGATTGAGTTTTCAAAGATCAAAAAAGCTGTCGAATCTTTCACGGGGGTTTACCGGCGCCTTGAGATCAAGGCAAACATCGACGGCGTAATGATTGTTGACGATTATGCTCATCATCCGACCGAAGTTCAAGCGACATTGTCGGCGTTGAAATCCGGATGGCCTCAGAGGCGGGTCGTCGCGGTTTTTCAGCCGCATCTTTTTTCTCGCACGCGGGATTTCCACGACGAGTTCGGAAAAAGTTTTCTCAACGCAGATGTCCTCGTCGTCACGGAAATTTATCCGGCGCGCGAGGAGCCGATCCAAGGAATTACCGGCGAGCTTATCGTGAACGATGCACGAGCGTTCGGGCATAAAGAAGCTTATTACGTTCAAGATAAAAAACATCTTTCTGAATTTTTAATGAAGATAAAAAAATACGGCGACATAGTCGTAACGCTCGGTGCCGGTGACATTTCAAAGTACAGCGAAGAGTTTATCGGCAAGATGAAAACATCGACTAGAAAAACTGGAGTAAAGAGGAAGTAGATGCTTTCCATCGAGCAGCTGAAAAAATATTTCAGAGGATACATCGGGATCGGCGAGCCGCTCGCAAACTTGACGACGTTCAAAATTGGCGGACCTGCAGATTTTTATTTTGAGCCGGCCGATACGGGCGACCTCACGGTTTTAGTGAATCTTTTGGAAGAAAATGAATTTCCGTTCGTGATGATCGGAAACGGCAGTAATATACTCGTTAGCGACTTCGGCTATCGTGGAGCGGCGATTAACATCGAAGGTGGGCTGAGCAATTGTGAATTTGACGGCGAATTTGTGAAAGCGGGCGCCGGACTTAAGCTAGCAAAGTTCGTGGATTTTTGTATCGAGAAGGGTCTGCACGGAGTCGAAATGCTTGCGGGAATTCCCGGAACTCTCGGCGGGGCAATTGCCATGAACGCCGGCGCCTATGGTGGTGCAATATCCGATTACCTTGTTGAAATTGAAGTGATCCGCAAAGGTGAATTGAAAAAAATGCTCCGTGAGGTTGCAGTGTTCGGTTACCGTTACAGTTCGTTTCAAGATGACATCGTTGTCGGTGCGACATTTAAGTTTCCGAACGGCGACATCTCCGAGATGAAGCGAGTTCGTCGAGAGCTTTTGCTTCGCCGCAATGAAGGGCAGAGTGTCGAATTGCCGAATGCCGGTTCGATTTTCAAAAACCCTGTGATGAATTCCGCAGGTAGGCTAATCGAAAATTGCGGATTGAAAGGCTTAAGAATTGGGAACGCAGAGATTTCACAAAAACATGCGAACTTCATCGTGAACCTTGGCAGCGCGAGTGCAGTTGACGTACTTCAGCTAATTTGCAAGGTACAAGAAAAGGTGCACGCAAAGTCCGGTGTCATGCTCGAATTGGAAGTAAAATTGGTCGGAGTTTTTTCAGACGAAAATTTCGCCCATTTCCACGACGATGGTATAAATTCTCGCGGAAGCGGGCAATCGCAGCGGCCCGTGAAAATTCATTCGATAGATAAATTGACGAGTAGAGAAGTTTGAAAAAAATCGATAGGACATATTTGAATTTCGTTTTAGCAACTTGCTTGTTAGCTGCACTTTATTTGACATCCCAGAATTGGAAGAACCAGCTTATGCTCCATGATGTCAAAATCTATGACGCAAGCATGTTGACGGATGACGAGGTGAAAACCCTCGCCGAGGTGCAAGGTGGAAGCGCTCTTTATAGATTGAATCTTGCGCAAATTTCTCATTTTGTCGAGCGGAATCCATTCGTAAGACAAGCTGTCGTGGTACGCGCACTTCCGAACGATTTGACGATCACGGTTCACGAGCGCAATCCGATAGCGCTTTTGGCAGTGGCCGCGCCTACAGCAATGTTGTCGGTTGATAATGACGGCGTTGTGCTCCCGCTTCCGCTTGGGCGGAAAAACGATTTGCCGGTGATCACAAATATCGCGGAAAAACTCTCTGTTGGTGACACGGTGAAAGGAAACCTGATGCAAGCTGTAAAATTAATTTATGATGCCGACAAGATCGGTACAGCGCTCAGTGCAGACATTGCTGAAGTGAAATTTGACGGGGATAATTTAATCGCTTATACAACTGCATCTTCATTGCCCGTGATAATAGGCAAAGGCGACCTAGACAGGAAGCTTATTTACTTGCAAAGTTTTCTAAAAGAGATTGCAGACAACGGCGACCCTGGCTACGATTATATCGATCTAAGATTCAATAACCAGATCGTGGTTGGGGGGCAGCTTGTCGCCGATTCTCCGGCCAAGGGCGAAATAAACTCAAGCGGTAAGGTGTCGTTCCGCAATGCGGAATCTTCCGCGCAGGAGACGCAACAGCCTAAGGTTGAGATTGGAAAAGTAAACTAAGGTATTGACATGCGTAATAATATGATAGTAGCACTTGATATTGGAACGACGAAAGTCTGTGCATTGGTCGTTGAAAGCGACCAGCATGGTAAGTTGAACGTTCTCGGAATCGGCACGAGCAAATCCGGCGGAATGAGCCGCGGAGTAGTCGCCAATATCGACCGGACCGTTAAGTCGATCCAGGAAGCCGTTCAAATTGCGGAGTCGAAGCCCGGCATGAAAATAAAAAGCGCAATTGTCGGCATCGCTGGAGAGCACATCGAGAGTTTCAAAACGAACAGCATCGTCACGATTAGTAATCCCGACCATGAAATTACCGAAAGCGATATTGATCGCTTGATCGAAGATTCCCGGCGAATTCACCTTTCCCGTGACCGGGAAATCATCCATATCATTCCGCAAGAATTTATAATCGATGGTCAAACTGTGACACACGATCCGATCGGGATGGCAGGCGTCCGCGTCGAAGGATCAATGCACGTCGTTACCGGGTTGGTGACCGCTGCTCAAAACATTCACAAGTGTGTTGAAAGAGCCGGGCTTCAAGTGGAGGAGCTTGTTCTCCAGCCGCTTGCTTCGAGTTATTCCGTGTTGACGGAAGATGAGAAAGAAGTCGGAGTGGCGCTGCTCGACATCGGAGGTGGAACTACCGACCTTGCGGTGTTCGAAGACCGAACGATCCGCCACACCGCGGTGATCCCGATTGCCGGAGATCACATCACGACGGACATTCGCAAAGGATTGGGAATACTTCCCGAGCAGGCCGAAGAATTGAAAGTCAACCATGGCTATGCCATGATGTCCGAAGTCGTTGACGACGAGCCGATCTTGATTCCCGGAATTGGAGGGCGTAAGCCGATCGAGATAAACAAAAAGCTTCTTGCACAGATAATTCAACCTCGTGTCGAAGAGCTTCTTGATATCGTGGCGATGGAAATAAAACGCTCCGGTTACTCGCGTCATTTGTCTGCCGGAATTGTTCTTACCGGCGGCGGCGCGCTGCTGAAAGGAATGCCGGAACTTGTCGAATATGTCCTCGGCGTTCCGGCAAAGATAGGAATACCGCAAATGTTCGATGGGGGATTCGCACGCGAAGTCGAAAATCCGATTTATGCGACCGCAGTCGGATTGATTCAATACGGCCTAAAGCGCGGAGCAGGAAAGTCCACGATACAGTTTGCGGACACGGAGACCGGAGACCGTGGAGCGGAGTTGGGTGAAGAAAAAATTGCCAGTAAGAATGGAAAAGGTTTTTTTGGAAAGGGAGTTCAGCTCCTTAGAAAGTTTATTAGTAAAAACATCGACAATGTCTAAAAAGGAGGCATGACGTGTTCGAATTAGACACAGATAAACAAGGCCCGCGTATCAGAGTAGTGGGCATCGGCGGATGCGGCGGAAATGCCGTCAACAGTATTGCCAAACGAGGCATCCATGGTGTTGATCTCATTGCGGTGAACACCGATTTGCAAGACCTTGAGCGGAGTGTTTCGCCGAACAAAATTCAGATCGGCAAAACCACCACGCGCGGGCTTGGAGCCGGCTCGAATCCTGAGGTCGGCAGGCGCGCGGCAATGGAAGCGCGCGATGAAATTTATCGAGCGCTCAAAGACAGCGACATGGTTTTCCTAACCGGAGGAATGGGCGGCGGAACTGGAACAGGCGCTGCGCCGATAATTGCAAGCATCTTGAAAGGCGTTGACCGCGATGACATCAAGAAAGAAGGTCAGGAAGAACGCGTACCGCTTATAGTGGCGGTGGTCACGAAGCCGTTCGCAAACGAAGCGAAGGAACGAATGCGGAATGCCGACGTGGGCATCGAGGAATTGAAAAAATATGTCGATGCACTGATTGTAATTCCGAATGAAAAGCTCCTGGCGACTTCGGACAAGTCGGCAGGTTTCTTGGTGTCGCTCCAAAAAATCTACGATGTGTTATACGATGCAATCCGGGGAATATCCGAGATAATCACGAAACCCGGATTTGTGAACGTGGACTTTGCCGATGTGAGAACTGTTCTCGCTTCGCGGGGCGATGCCATTATCGGTACCGGAATTGCGAGCGGCGAGAGACGTGCCGCAGAAGCTGCCTCGGCCGCAATTTCCAACCCGCTTCTTGAAGAAGTTTCTCTCGAAAGAGTCGAGGGAATTCTCGTCAGCATCACCGCTGGCAATAACTTCTCACTTCACGAATTCGACGAGATAGTGAGGACTGTCCGCAGCGTCGCGAAAAATGGAGATGACGAGACTAAAATCATCGTCGGAGTTTCTGTGGATGACAAAATCGACAAGGAAGTTATTGTCACAGTGATCGCGGCGGGTCTTAATCACAATGCTCTCCCTCTTCCGACTTCCAGTCCCGATCCGCGAAAGAGACTGACCGTTAAAGAAAAAGACATAGTGAAAGACCAATCGTGGACGATAAAAGATTGGCGTTCTTTCGACGAGCCGACATTCGAGAGGAATGGGATCAACATTCACTTGAATAAGTTGGATGATGGAGATGGAACGGACCCGAACACAAAACCCGGAGAGAGGCCTGCATTTCTAAGAAAAGTTATGGATTGAAAATAGGATTGGAATAATTACATGGAAGTTTTAAACTCTGTTACTGAAATAAGGAAACTTTTTGCTATGGAAAAGCGCGAACTCAATATAATGATGATAGAGGACGACCCGGACATTCCGAAGCTGGCGCGTCTTTATCTGAAACCGTATAAAGATGCGGAATTCAATCTCGTCTGGGTCGAGTCAGGCGAAGACGCAATGAAGTTCCTTTCCGACAGTCAGAGCCTCGACATAATTATTATCGATTACCAGTTACCGGGAATGAACGGCCTCGAGACCACTCGTCTAATGCGTGAGAAAGGAGTTAGAGTCCCGATTGTCTTCCTTACCAATGCGGTCGATTTCAAGCTTGCCATCGAAGCAATGAAGCTTGATGTCGAGGATTACCTCCTGAAGGAAGAAGCGGTCACGTCGATACTCCCGAGCATAATCTTGAATGTAGTCGAACGTGTGAAGCTTCGGGAAAAGCTGGCCGAAGCCGAAATGAACAAGGTGGCACAGCGCGAGAGGATAGACGGAATAAAAGGTCTCATCGTCACAATTTCACATGAGCTTAATAATCCGCTTGCAGCATTGAAGCTTGCCATTAATGTTCTTCAGCGGAAACAAGTGCCTCCGGATGTTTTGAGCTATCTTGCGATTATGAAAGAAAACACTGACCGGATAGAAGGAGTCGTTGCAAAGCTCAGAGATATGAAAGGCGAAAAGGTTACCGCTTACATCGGCGATATAAAAATGATAGACCTAACCGAATGAGACGATCAAATGTCACAACCTGTGAGATTTGACTTCCTGAACCTCCTGGTTGGGGAGTTTTCCCCGTCGCTAAATACTGATTGCCAGTAGAACATGGAACACGCACTTGTTGTCGATGACGAAAAAAATGTAACCGAGCTTCTCAAGCTCCAACTTGAGGAAGAGGGCTTCTCTGTTGATACCGCCAACGATGGCGCGGTCGGCATAAATAAAATTCAGGCTAAACCTTACGACGTAATCTTGCTCGACCTGAAGATGCCGAGAATAAACGGGATAGAAGTTCTAAAGTTTGCTAAAGAAAACCAGCCTGATTCACAAGTCCTGATCTTGACCGGATACGGCGATATAAAAACTGCCGTTGACACGATCAAGATGGGAGCGTTCGATTTCATTCCCAAGCCATACAATTTTGATGAGCTGCTGGTATCGATAAATAACGCGCTAGAGATGCATCGGCTGATCGTTGACAACAAAGTGATGAAGATGCAGCTTGGCGATGGCAAGTATGAGATCGTGGGACAAAGCCAGGCGCTCCAGAAAGTTGTCGAGCTTGCTTTGAAAGTCGCGGCGAGCGACGCATCAGTTTTGATCACCGGTGCGAGCGGTTCCGGCAAGGAATTGATCGCCCATCTTATTCACGAGAACAGCGAGCGCTCGAAAAAGCCGTTTGTTGCCGTCAATTGCGCATCGATACCGGATACATTGATCGAGAGCGAGCTTTTCGGCCATGAGAAAGGAGCGTTCACGGATGCGCATACTCTCAAGCAGGGTCTTGCGGAAATCGCAGATGGTGGTACACTGTTTTTAGATGAAGTCGGTGACATAACCTACCTTGTCCAGCCGAAGCTGCTTCGTTTTATCGAGACCGGAACTTTCAGGCGAGTCGGAGGAACGGTCGAGATGAGCGTCAACGCCCGGATAATCTCCGCGACGAACAAGGACATCGAGCACGAGGTGGAAGAAGGAAAATTTCGGGAAGATTTACTCTACAGATTGAACGTGGTACATATCGAGATTCCCTCCCTCAGTCAGAGAAGGGAAGACATTCCACTTTTGGTCGATCATTTTCTTCATAAGAAACACGGCTCGCGGCGTGTCAAGAAGATTTCACCGGAGGCAATGAAGCTTCTCATGGAATATGGCTGGCCCGGGAACATACGCGAGCTTGAGAACGTGATAGAGCGTGCGGCGATTTTAGCTTCGGGTGACGAGATCACGCCGGCTTTTATAGCGCTTACATCAAAATCAAAGTCCCCCGACCTCCGGAAAATTCCCACGAGGCTGTCGTTAGCGGAGCTTGAAAAAATTCATATCGAAAATGTTCTGAAGGCGAATGCATTCAACCGGACGAAATCCGCAACGTCACTGGGGATAAGTCTGAAGACTCTTTACCTGAAGATAAAAAGTTACGAGATAGATACTCCGGCGATCAAATAATAACGTCGGAGATACAAGAAGTAAGTCGTTAGAAGACCTTTCCTAACAAGATCATACTCTACGTGTTGTCATTTTGTCCGCTAGGCGAAGGAACTTGCAGATCACTCGGGAATGATGAGGTCGGCGGAAAAAGTATCAGGTTCATCTGGTTCGTAGAAACCCGCAAAACAATTGTTAAGGAATTGCAGAACATAGCTTTTGGTAGTGCTATTTTCATCTAGTCGGACAGAAACAATATTTTCAGATTGTGCAATCTTAGACCCACCCTCTTGTAGACCGAGAGGGGAAACAATTATACCACCTTCTGCTCCAGTATCAATGATCCGGTAAGCCAAGGCCGCGAGATTTTCCTGTTTCTGCTTTGAGGTTGTGTAACGACGACACTCGATGATGACAAAGCCTTGCCCGTGTTTGGCAATACCTTTTGCATCAATCTCGTAGGTGGTTCCTGATCGTTGGCCAACAATTCCTTGCTTACCTTCCACTTTTGATAATCCAAACTGATCGGCCATCATGTCGAGGAGATACTGAGCCACCTCCTCATAAGATTTCCAAGATTTAGAATTGTTATCCATACTTGAATCCTACGGTCGTGAGTCCTTGACCGAAGGATTATGCGCATTTGGCTTAGATGATCTACTATCTCCAATCATCATGTCTCAATATAATTCTACTGTGCCCCCTTGTCAAGCTTCTCATTCTTTTACAGGCGACTCGCGGGGGATCGGGATCTTGATCCTTTTTGCACGGGCAGCCATGATGATTTGCTGGCTGTCTAACATTTCCTCTCCGTTCAAAGGCACGACGCGTTTGTATGCCCCGTCAGGCTGAAGCTCCCGCGCGCGGCTTTTATCCGCAAGAGCGGTATCGAGCACTTCATTCTTAATTGTCTCGATCATGTTTGTGTCTTCAATAGGGAACATGAGCTCGACACGGCGATAAAGGTTGCGGCTCATTAGGTCGGCGCTGCTTAAATAAAGTTCCGGAGTACCGGCGTTCTCGAAGTAGAAGATGCGGCTGTGCTCGAGGTAGCGTCCCACGATGCTGATGACGCGCACGCTCTCGCTGACGGCTTTCAAGCCGGGCTTGAGTGAGCATATACCGCGCACGATAAGATCAATTTTCACTCCTGCTTTCGATGCTTCATAAAGCTTCTCGATCATGTGCACTTCGGTGAGAGCATTCATCTTCATTATGATACGGCTTGACTTGCCAGCACGCGCATGCTCGATCTCGCGATCGATCAAAGCGTTTAACTTCTCGGCAAGAGTGACTGGCGCAACCGCTAACTTCCTATATTTTTCCCTTCGTGAATATCCGGTCAGGTAATTGAACACTTCCGTTACATCTTCAGCAATATCCTGTCTGCAAGTAAAGTAGCTTAAGTCTGTATAAATCTGAGCGGTGACCATGTTGTAATTGCCCGTGCTGAGATGAACGTAGCGCCGGAGCCCATCATGCTCCTTCCGAATAACAAGCGCCATCTTAGCGTGGGTTTTGAGCCCGACGAGGCCGTAAACGACATGGACTCCAGCACGCTCCAATTGTTTCGCCCAGCCGATGTTGTTCTCTTCGTCGAAGCGAGCTTTAAGCTCAACAAGCACCGCAACTTGTTTCCCATTCTCCGCCGCCTCTATGAAGAGCTGAATCAATGGCGACTCTTTGCCGATGCGATATAATGTCTGTTTGATTGCAAGCACATTCGGATCTTTCACGGCAGCTTCGATGAACTGAACGACCGGATTGAATGAATCATACGGAGGATGAAGCAGAATATCATGGCGGCTGATGGCGGTGAAGATATCATCTCCTTCTTCTTCAAGCGGAAGAGGTGCAGGATGGTACGGTGGATCTTTCAGATCGGGGCGAGGAAGTCCTAATAATGCCATCAAGTGACTGAGCCCTAACGGCGGATTCAATTCATACACGCCATCCGGCAGCACTTCAAGATTTTCTATGAGAATATCTTTTATGCGCGCAGGCGTATTGTTCTGTACTGCGACACGGACGACGGATCCGAACCTTCGCATTCGAACGGATTCCTCGATTGAATAAATAAGATCTTCAGCTTCATCTTCTTGAATTTCCATGTCCGCATTTCGCGTAACGCGGAATATGTACGATTCTCTCACGGTCATTCCCGGAAACAACAGCGGAAGGTTTTCGGCGATCAGATCTTCAAGCCAGACAAATCGAACGTCGGTCGAATTATTGTCAGGGACACGGACAAGGCGCGGGATGACATCCGGCACTTTCACACGGGCAAATTTCTCTTCGCCTTGCGGAGTGCAAACGACCGCTGCAATGTTCAGGCTGAGGTTGGAAATGTACGGGAATGGATGACCGGGATCGAACGCGAGCGGAGTCAGCACCGGAAATATCTCACGTGCAAACAGCTCGGAGAGTTTGGCGCGGTCTTCCGATTTGAGCTCGCTCATTTTCAGCAGATGTATTCCGGCTTCCGCAAGTGCCGGATGTAAGTCCTGCCAGAAACACTGGCTCATTTCTTTTACCATTTTTGAAACGCGGTCTTTTATAGCACGAAGCTGTTGGATCGGCGTCATTCCATCGGGTGATGGCTCGGCGACGTCGGCGCGAACCTGTTCTTGTATTCCAGCAACTCGGATCATGAAGAATTCATCGAGGTTGGAGCTGACTATGGAGAGAAACTTCACCCGTTCGAGCAGCGGGTGTCGATGATCACGAGCCTCGTCGAGGACGCGCTGGTTAAATTCAAGCCAGCTCAGCTCACGGTTGATATACAGCGACGGATCAAGTGTTGGCCGGTTTTGAGATGATCCATGATCGGAGTTTCGTTCGCGGCCATGTCCCTGTACTTTCCTGCTGCGTTGCTGCTTTCGCGGTCGCGGAGTAATTCCTCTTGTCTTCTGGGGCAATTGCTTGCTATCCGGCGTGGTACTTTTATCCTGCTTATCACTGTTGTTTTCCGGTGACAATAACATTTCTCCTCACTCTTCCTTAATGACATATAAGATATTAATTCAGCTTTATCAATGACAAGTTAAGGAATTGTTAAAAGCCGAAGCAAGATGAGAGAAAATTGACGGATTTATAAAAGAAATGAAGGAAAAAGAAGACTTGCCGCAATTTTTATTCGCCGTGCAAAATTTGGCGAGGACCGATCAGCCATTCGAGTGTCGCACATTTCCCGAGTCGAAGCGAATCGATTGTGAGTTTGCAAAGTCCTCCTTTTTTCATCACGATGTCAATTCCGTCATGCCCCGAAATTAGGAGGGAGATAAGAGTACTCAGGTAAGGTTCATGTCCAACCAACAAAATTTTCTGCAAGCTCTCGAGTCTTATTTCTTTTATGAGCATATCGATGTTGCCATCAACCGCGAGGTTACCTGAAAAGCGCAATGTTTTCTCGAGACCGAAGACATCTGCGACAATTTCTGCTGTCTGCTTCGCGCGAAGGTAGGGACTGGAAAGAATCAGATCGAATGACAAGTCGAGTCCTTTCATGGCTTTTGCGATGTGGCGCATTTTCTGTGTGCCTTCGGTTGTTAACGGGCGATCAGCATCGCGAGCAAATGTGCCGGCCCCCTTTTCAGAGGCGATGGCGTGGCGTAATAGATAAAGTTCCATGGGGAAATGTGTATTTTGTGTTGGTTATCGAATGCGTTCCCAAAACTGGTACAGCTCGTCGATAGAAGCAACAAATCCGTTCACGCGATCATTTCGAAGATTGATTAGGAAGTTACTGATTGGCGTGAATTGCTCTCGCTCTCTCCTACTGACTTTGACTGAGTACTTATCCAAACCGGCGATAAGTACATCCGTATCCTGGATATCGCCCATTCGTACTTGGAATCGATTCATGGACTTCAACGTTCCGTCGGTGACATGCGGGAGTGTCGGTCGTAAAGCCTCTACCATGTACCTGAAGTGCTTGAACACGATTCGCAGTTCGTGAATACGTTTGTCATTTTCTCTCATTTCGTGGAGAATTTCGTCCCGCAAATATATTATTTGTCCAAACGTTTTCGAAAGCTCGCCGCGCACTATCGAATGTGCCATCTCCACCATCAACTTTTCTTGAAAAAGATGGGCGAGTTCATCTTTCGTTTCCTGCAAGTTCCTGCCGATTATGCTTGTGTCGATCCGGTTAATTTCACGGCGAGCACGCTTCATCGCCAATTTTTCCTCAGCCGTGAGAACCGCAAGGAATCTCAACATAATCGGAAAGTCTTTCGCCAGCTTTCGAGTTAGAAGGATTTGCACCTGGATGTCTCGCAGGGTGCTAAGCGACTTGAGGTGACCCTTGAGCTCTTTGAGTATTTTAGGCCGGTTATTTTTTACGATGATCGGTTTGATCATTTCAATTAGAGCAATGAGTCGTCTGATAGCAACACGCAGATCGTGGATGGCTTTTCCTGTGGGACGCTCACTGGATTTCAGTGCCTCATCGACAAAGGCGTTCCATCTTGCTTCCAATGAGTTGAGT
>JBAPNE010000055.1:0-3261 GCA_049278975.1 Candidatus Kryptoniota bacterium | reverse complement strand
TATCAGCGGTGTACCAGAATAATTTTGATGTTGCATCCGCGGCGCCGATTGTCATCGAGGCGGCAGAAAAGGGGGACGAGGTTGCTCTCGAAATCGTAATGGTAAATACAGATGAGTTGATGCTGCATATCTCTGCGATGTTAAAAAAACTAAAGAAGCCTCTGCCGCTTGTCCTTGTTGGAAGCATCCTCTCATCTGACAATATATTTTCTCGGGTTTTTCGGAAAAAGATAGAGAATAGTTTTCCGGAATTGAAAATCCAGGATCCCGAATTTCCACCGGCAGTCGGTGCGGCTCTTTTAGCTTTTAAAATGGGAGAAATGTAGGATGAAACTTTCGTTGTTATTAATCGCTTTTCTTTTTCTGTCATGTTCTACCGGAAAATACGAAACAAAAGAAGTGCAGCCTCCAGTTGCTCACCACATCGGTCTGGCTGTTGTGAGTGTTGAACAATCTGCAGCACCTTATGTTTCATCTGCTAATTACGTTTGGCAGATTGATTCGGTTTGGGTGGACAGCGTGATGCTCTCACTCAGCCTGCGTGACAAAGTGGCACAGATGGTCATTCCGTTCACATTTTCTCCGTATTTGAGCGACGACAATCCGGAATATTTTAACCTAATGCACCTTGTCAGGGATGAAAAGGTTGGCGGAATTTCTATTTCCCTTGGAAATATCTACGAACAAGCGATACTGCTCAACAAGCTTCAACAATTTTCAGAGATACCTTTGCTGGTTTCCGCTGATTACGAAAATGGCTTAGGAATGCGGCTTGAAAGCGGAATAGCTTTTCCCAGCAACATGGCATTAGGTGCAGCGCGAGATTCGACGCTTGTATATCAAATCGGAAAAGTGATCGCACAGGAAGCGCGCGCAGTTGGAGTCGGACAGAACTACGCGCCAGTTTCCGACGTCAACGATAATCCGGAAAATCCAATTATTAACGTCCGCTCATTCGGAGAAAATCCGCAACTCGTCGGTATTCTCGCTGCAGCGTTCATTGCTGGCAGCCAGGACGGCGGCGTTATCGCGACAGCAAAACATTTTCCAGGTCATGGTGACACGCAGGTTGATTCCCATTCCGATTTACCCGTGATAAATTACGGCTATGACCGGCTCGACACGGTAGAACTTGTGCCATTCCGAGCTGGCATTGCTGCTGGCGTAAAATCTATTATGGTGGCACACATAGCATTTCCAAAAATCGACTCGCCAAGTGTTCCTGCGACCCTTTCTTCGAAGATTTCGACAAGGCTCTTAAAAGATTCGCTGGGCTTCAACGGCTTAGTTGTGACGGACGCAATGACGATGAGAGGGGTAACAAAAGGATTCTCCGGGGCGGATGCTGCAATTCGTGCCGTGCTCGCTGGAGCGGATATGATTTTGGTGCCGCCCGATGATGAAAATGCTATCGATGCAATTACTAAAGCAGTTGAACGCGGAGAGATAAGCCCGGCAAGGATAGATAATTCTGTCAGGAAAATTCTCGAGATAAAGTCCGAGCTCGGTTTGAATAAGAACCGATTTGTCGATTTAAATAATATTCCAAAGGTCGTTGGCACTGAAGAGCATGAGCTTCTTGCCGAACATGCAGCGCGTCGCTCCATTACGATTGTACAAAATAGGAATGGTATTCTTCCGCTTCAGTACCATCAGCCCCAGCGGATTCTCTGTCTCATCGTGACTGATGATGGCGATCCAAATGTCGCAAATAAATTCAAACAAGAATTGCAAAGCCGATATGAAAATGTTGATTACTTGCAAATTGATCCGAACTCGAATGAACTCGATTACAAAAACGCGTTGAATATTATCGGAGATTACGATTTGATTATTGTACCAGCTTATATACGATGGCGATCCGGAACGGGAAAGATAGACTTTTCAAAGTCCACGCAAGATTTTCTTGATAAAGTCACAAGCTTTGGGAAACCTATCGTCATGATTTCATTCGGAAATCCTTATCTCTTACGAAGCGTTCCGAACGTGACGGCCTACGTCTGCGCTTATGGTGACATGAAAGTTTCAGTGCAAGCTGCCGTTCAAGCTTTGTTCGGAGAAACAAGTGTAAGCGGAAAACTTCCAGTGACAATTCCCGGCGCCGCGAAGTATGGAGATGGAATCGATTTACCGCAAACAAGTTTGAGATTTGCCGCTCCCCAGGAGGCTGGATTTGAGCGGGACAAGTTGGCGAAGCTCGATTCGGTTGTTAATTTTTGGATTGCTGACAGCGCGTTTCCATGCGCGCAACTCTTGGTGGCAAAAGACGAAAAGATCATTTTCGACAAGGCGTTCGGGACTTATGATTACTCGCCGCTTTCACGAACGATCAACCTAAACACTATGTTTGATCTCGCATCGCTGACGAAAATATGTGCGACTACATTTGCTGCAATGAAACTATATGGTGAAGGGAAGCTTGATATCGATGCACCGGCTGTCAAATACCTTCCGCAGTTTGGACAAAAAGGGAAAGAGAAAATTACCGTGCGCAATCTTCTGGAGCACGACAGTGGACTTCCACCGGACCCGCCAGTGAACCAATTAGATACTACTGCGATCCCGAAGGAGCAATTGGATAGACTTATGAAAAATCCGAGATCTTTTGTTGTCGCAGATTCGTTTGGGAGTAACTTTAATGCGGTACATGATGTTATGTGGGATTCCTTGTATGCAACTCCGCTTGACTACCCGACAGGGACAAGGATGGTTTATAGCGATATTAACTTTTTAATGGTTGGGAAAATCGTAGAAAAGATTACCGGTATGCCGCTTGACAAATATGTTGAAGAAAATTTTTATCGTCCGCTCGGAATGACGCATACGATGTTCACCCCGCCGGCATCGCTTGCGCAGATATGCGCTCCGACCGAATATGACTCGGCAATGGGCGGTTTGATCCAAGGAGTGGTACACGACGAAAATTCTCGCTCGCTCGGCGGCGTAGCTGGACATGCGGGCTTGTTCTCGACGGCTAACGACATCGCTGTTTATCTACAGACGCTGCTGAACCATGGCGTTTACGATGGACGGCAATATTTGCAGGACTCCGTGATCGCGTTATTCACGCGGAAACAATCGGATCTAAGCACTCGCGGGCTTGGTTGGGATACAAAAGCGGCGAACCCACTGTATTCAAGTGCTGGAGAATATTTCTCACCCAATTCATTCGGACACACCGGTTTTACAGGCACTTCAGTTTGGGTTGACCCGGAAAGACATTTGTTCGTCATCTTGCTCACCAACAGGGTTTGCCCGACT
>JBAPNE010000054.1:0-4848 GCA_049278975.1 Candidatus Kryptoniota bacterium | reverse complement strand
ATGTCAGCGACAATAGACAAATAGGACTTAACTCAGTCGGTGCTTCCACAGTTATGGGTGGACTTTTATTAGCGACGGAAAATGATTCCGCTCTGGGTGGGATTGGAAATAAATGGGACAGACAGGCCGGGGTGAGTAACAGCGGCTTTACCTATAGCTTGCATGGAGCTGCGTCGCTCTCTCTTTTAGAAGACGCTCGACTTGTACCATCTTTAACTCTGGAAGACGAGCAAATATTCCCGCGACAGAACTATGACAAATCCGCGGCAATTGTATATTCTCAAGCTTTCTCGCCTCATGATTCACTTTCATTTTTCGGCGCTTATGGTGCTCAGCTCAGAGACTTTTACTTTCCTGCCGATCCCTCTGTCCAAAGTACGTTCAACATAACAAACAACATACAAGATCGAACTGAAACCGTAAATTCTTTCGGCGGTCAGCTTACGATGCCGATTTTATTTTTTCAATTGAATACACTATCAAGCTTTAGTCAAGAGCAGGTTCAACTCGTTTACAGGTACAAAACGCCAAATGATCCGATCAATAATTATGATACGAGAATTCGATTGTCTAATTTTAACGTGAGCGGCAATCTTTCGACAAATGTGTTTAGAGATACAGTGCTAATCAACATGGTACATACTGAAAGATCGGAGACGCATCAGTTGATCGATATTTCGGCGGTCAATCCGATTATAGAGCAGGAGGATTCGGATCAGGCGCAGCTAAACAGCATCGGAACGACAAACACTATCGCGGCGCAAATATTTCTGCATTTCGGAAACATTTCTTCCAATCTTACTGGATTAGCTTCCCTCTTCCGATATGATACTCCAAGCGATCAGAATTTCGATGACCGTGACGAGCTTACAAATACAGCCGCTTTAATACTCAACGATGAATTCACTCCGTTCTTCAACGCCGGTTTCGGAATCGAAGCCGACCTGATCCATATCGTTTATATTGATGCTCAGCGGAGCGCGAACAATAACAGAAACTTCATTTATAAATTCTTTCCAATGATTGCTTATTCGGATCCAAGATTCACTTCTTTCAACCGGTTCGAAGTCCTTGCTAACTACACAGTTTATGACTACGAGGCTTTTTCACAAGTACACAGCTTTTCATTTCGACAAGCATCGTTTCTAGACTCGACTTCAGTCAACGTGACTTCGCGAATCTCCACATTTTTCCTGGCGGACATAAAACTTTATACCAGAGGCGAACTTTACTGGTCGAGCTTTTCGGAGTATCCCTTGAATTACTTTGTCGATCAGACTTTCTGGTTTTCTCTTTTTTTCAATTCGGGTGCCTTCCGATACGGCGTCGGTTACAAATACCTTTCGCTTACGCAGTACGATTACATAACGGCTTTTGAAAAGCAATTCGCTTCTCAACAAACCAGTTCTGGGCCGACTGCATTCATTTCAATAGGAATGTCTCATCTTCAATTAAGGATGGACGGCTGGTACCAAATCTCCAGACAAACATTGCAAAATCCAGTTGTTTATCCTAATTTCGAATTAGTAGCACAATACAATATTTGATGCCGAACCTCCACGAACATATAATAATTAATGATAGAAAAACAGCTTTCAAAGAAGTTGAGGGCAAATTGGAAAGGATTTTCGGAACACTTCATCTTTCGGAATCAGATAAACACAACTTGCTCGTAAGCGCAACCGAAGCCATGAACAATGCCATGTCGCACGGCAACAGGAATGATCCAGCAAAGAAAGTTATGCTCGATGTGGATTATGGAAATGACGAGGTCACATTAATTGTGGAAGATGAAGGAGACGGATTCAATCCAAAGGATTTAGCCGATCCGCTTCTTCCGGAAAATTTGTTAAAGCCGAGCGGTAGAGGAATTCACATCATGAAATCATTGATGGATAGTGTGGTTTTTGAATTCACACCACATGGTACGCGTACGATAATGAAGCTAAAAGTTGGAATTAAAAAATAAGAAACGGATGAATACTCGCTAAGAGCAACTCGCTGCACGCCGGCAGCTTTTCTTCAGATGAGCTTCACTTTAGCGATGTTTGCTTTAACGTCGTTGGCAGATTTCTTCAACTCGGCTTTTTCCGAGTCCGTTAATTTAATCTCGATAATTTGCTCGATCCCTTTCTTCCCAATTTTCACAGGCACACCGATAACGACGTCATTCATTCCGTACTCGCCTTTCAAATAAACCGAGCAAGGAAGAATTCTTTTTTTGTCCTTCACTATCGATTCTAACATTTGAACAACTGATGCCGAAGGTGCATAGTAAGCGCTTCCAGTTTTTAGAAGTGAAACTATTTCTGCGCCGCCATCTCGGGTTCGCTTCACAAGTTTTTCTATCTTGTCCGCGCTCATCATTTCAGTTAAAGGAATTCCCGCAACTGACGTGTAACGAACGAGCGGCACCATGGAGTCGCCATGACCGCCGAGAACAAACGCCTGAACATCTTCGACGGAAACATTTAGCTCTGTCGCAATGAAAGTTCTGAATCTCGCTGTGTCGAGAACGCCCGCCATTCCAAAGACGCGGTTCCTGTCGAAACCACTGACTTTCAATGCAACATAGACCATCACATCAAGTGGATTCGACACAACCACAATGATGCTCTTTGGGGATCGTGGTGCAATTTGCTCGCTGACGGATTTAAGAATCCCGGCATTCGTCGCAAGCAAATCATCGCGGCTCATTCCCGGTTTTCTCGCGATTCCTGCGGTAATAACTATGATATCGCTTTCGTTCGTCGCGTCATAAGAATTTGCACCGACAACTTTCACGTCGCTGCCAAGCACAGGAGACGACTCAAGCATATCGAGGCCTTTTCCTTGCGGCAAGCCCTCGACCACATCCGTAAGGACGACTTCATTTGCAAGTTCCCTGTCAACCAACCGTTGAGCCACAGTTGCGCCGACATTACCGGCGCCGACCACAGTGATTTTCATTTTGGATTCCTTCGGAATTAGTTTTTGTCCATAACCTGAGGGATTACGCTTACTCTTTTTCTAACTCTCCTGTAGGTTTCGAATTTTACTGAACCATCTTTTAATGCAAAGAGGCTGTCATCTTTTCCGACACCAACATTTTCACCAGGGAGAACCTTTGTGCCACGCTGTCGTACTATGATACTTCCGGCAGTGATCTTTTCACCTCCAAATGTCTTTACGCCAAGCCGCTGTGCATTGCTGTTGCGGCCGTTACGTGAGCTGCCGCCGCCTTTTTTATGTGCCATGATAAAACTCCTACTTCGTTATGCTATCGATATGAATTGTCGTGAACTCTTGCCTATGTCCTTTTGTCACTTTGAAATTCTTCTTTGCTTTCTTTCGGAATACAATAATTTTGTCGTCCCTATCATGGTTGACAACCGTCGCTTCAACTACCGCGCCTTTCACAACGGAGTTGCCGACCACTTTGGAATTCTCGTTTTCGACAAGAAGGACTCTATCTATTTTAATTTTATCGCCGACTTTAGCTTCCAATTTCGGAACGATAAGGTTCATTTGTTCCGTTACCTTAAATTGCTTCCCGGCGATTTCAACAACTGCTAACATTTTACCTCCAAATTGAAGTTCAATTTAACTTCCGAAGCATTAAATTTCAATTACATATCGATATAAAAGAAGGGGCGCGGGGAATTTGTAAATGCGATGATGCTTTAATATATTTTCTACACAATTTCGCTTGGAGAGGTGGCCGAGTGGTTGAAGGCAACGGTTTGCTAAACCGTCATACTCTGTAAAGGGGTATCGAGGGTTCGAATCCCTCCCTCTCCGCTCCAAGATTTAGCATGTTTTCACTTTCGGAATATCCTTCAGAAAGCTGTCCCTTCAAAACTTTCTGAATTCTACTACACACTTTACTACACAGCTAACTGCATTTAAAATCAATTCTTTGGCTCTGGAACCCAATCTCAGGAGCGTTTTTGTCGGTGAACCGACACAGGGAAAGCCATATCATCTTACGCGGAGCGTCCTTCGGATTTTACTTGCATTTGTCATCCAATTGTAATACATTTTACATAAGCAAAATGAAGGTGTAATTATGGCTAAGACAGCGATGGTGCAGGCGAGAATTGAACCTGAACTGAAAAGTGAAGTGGAGAAAATATTCCATACACTTGGAATGAACACGACATACGCAATAAGCATTTTCTTCAGGCAAGTAAAACTTGCCAAGGGGATACCGTTTGACGTAAGGATTCCGAATGAAGAGACACGCAGGGCGATTGCCGAGGCACGAGCCGGCAAAGGAAAGAAATTCCCTTCAACGAAGGAACTTTACGCCGAGCTTAATAGATGACGCTAAGTGTCCGGCGATCATCAAAGTTCAAGAAAGATTATAAACGATGCTTGAAGCGCAGCTATGATATAAAGAAGCTCCATGGCACGATAGAAACCTTGATTCAGGGTGAACAACTTGAACCACGATACGGAGACCATTCATTACTCGGAGAATACAAAGACTGTCGTGAGTGCCATATTGAACCGGATTGGCTTTTGATTTATTCGTTGACCGAGACAGAACTTGTGCTGATTCGTACTGGTACACATGCAGATTTGTTTGAGTAGAACATCATGGAGCCGACCAATTGAGTCAAGCGTTTGAATCTTTCAGGATACTCACTCAAAATATAGGCGTGAGAAAAAACTTGCGAATATCGATGAAAGTTTTATCAGCCCAATCGTTTCCAATTTAATGAGAGACCGTCAACACTGTTCACAAGCTGTTGGGAGGAATTCACGGGAGTGCTAATGCCCTTATTTCCGGAAAGGAGTAACAGATGAAAAAGATTCTCCGATTACTGATTGTTATGTTTTGCCTATTAGCCAGGACGAATCCAC
>JBAPNE010000053.1:0-7611 GCA_049278975.1 Candidatus Kryptoniota bacterium | reverse complement strand
CGACTCCATCGCCTTAAACACTTCCTCATAACTCGGCTCAACAGATGGAACGTCTGAAATCCATTTATATCTTACGATTCCATCTTTATCGAGAATAAAGACCGATCGCTTTGCCGCAACATAACCGTTCAAGCCGGCAAAGTTTTCGTGGTACGCACTGTAAGACTTCACAACCTGTCGATTGAAATCCGAGAGAATTGGGAAGCTTAACTTATTCTGATCCGCGAATGCCTTGTTGGAAAATGGCGGATCAACGCTAACCCCGATCACTTGAGCATCTAAATTGTTAAACTTGCTGAGCGAATCCCGAAAATTGCATAGCTCTTTCGTGCAAACCCCCGTAAACGCGCCCGGATAAAATACGAGCACCACTTTCTTTCCCGCAAATTCTGCAAGACTTCTTTCTTTCTTATCGGTATCATAAAGCTTAAAGTCGGGAGCTTTCTTTCCGATTTCTACTGACATTTTTTTCTCCAATTTTTTCTTGAAAATAAATTAAGATTTAACAAAAAGAGTTCCAATCTTGTCCAAAATAAATTCGGTCGGACTGAAACTTGGCAAGCGGTGCCTTTGATCGTCAATTGGATCTAAGTTGCAATCAATACACACCATCTTTCTTAACGCTATTCTCTAGTCAAAAATTCCAGCACCACTTCGGCAAATTTCTGCGGCGCTTCGGCGTGGACCCAATGACCGGCGTTTTCAATTGAAACAAATTCCGCAGATGGAAAAATGGACTTGATTTGAGGGATGTCATTATCGAGGATGTAAGATGATTTCGATCCTCTTATAAAAAGAGTCGGTTTATCAAAGTGCCGCGTACCATCAATTGCCTCGTTAATTTTGTCATAGTTCTCATGAATTGCATCCACGTCAATTCTCCATTTGAAGTTTCCTTCATCATCCCGAAAGACATTCTTCAATAAAAGCTGTCTTACAGCATATTCACTTATATGCTGGGACAATGATGAATCAAGCTCCGACCGTGTTTTATATCTTTCCAGCTTTAGGTCGAACAGCGCCTGGAAGATCGCATCATGTTTCGGTGGATAAGCCTTTGGAGCAATGTCAACGACAATCAACCTGTCAACCTTATCGGGATACGCCAATGCAAATTGCATCGCGGTTTTGCCGCCCATCGAATGTCCGAGAAGATGAACCAAGCTTATGCCTTCATGGATTATTAGATTGTTGATATCATCAGCCATGATGCGGTAATTGAATTGATCGCTGTGCGGTGAGCGGCCGTGGTTTCGCTGGTCGACTGCATAAACTTTGAATTTCTCTGCAAAGATTTTCGCAAGAGTAAACCAATTGTCGCTCGAGCCGAATAAGCCATGAAGGATAATAATCGGATGCCCATGACCTGTAACATGGAAATAAAGTTTCATTCTATCATCAAAACTATGTTTCTACCCCCTTACTCTGCTTCTTGGTTCATCGGCATATCAATTTTTTTATCATGTGCTACGTGAACAGCCTTTTCGTAACCAGCATCTGCATGACGAACCACACCGAGTCCCGGATCGTAAGTGAGTACTCGCTTCAAGCGTTCATCGGTAGCAGCCATTCCGTCAGCGACAATTACCATTCCTGCGTGAATAGACATTCCGATTCCGACTCCACCGCCATGGTGCACCGATACCCAGCTTGCGCCGCCTACCGCATTTAATAGCGCATTCAGAATCGGCCAATCCGCTATCGCATCGGATCCGTCCTTCATTTTTTCCGTCTCGCGGTTTGGTGATGCCACACTGCCCGCGTCAAGATGGTCCCTCCCAATCACAATCGGAGCTTTAACTTTGCCGTTTCTCACCAACTTATTAAAGAGCAATCCCGCTTTATCGCGTTCTTTATAGCCAAGCCAGCAAATTCTCGCCGGCAAACCTTGGAAATGGACGCGTTTTTCCGCTTTCTTCAGCCAGTTGATAAGATTTTTATTATCGGGAAATGCCTTCATGAGCGCCCTGTCCGTCGTGAAAATATCTTCGGGATCGCCGCTCAAAGCCACCCAGCGAAACGGACCTTTTCCTTCACAGAACATCGGCCGGATAAATTCAGGAACGAAGCCGGGAATCTCGAAAGCGTCTTCAACACCATGCGAATGCGCTTCGCCTCTAATGTTGTTTCCATAATCGAATGTGACCGCGCCGCGCCGCTTCAATTCAAGCATTGCCCGGACGTGTGCCACGATAGAATCCTGTGCCATGGAGATGTATTTCTGCGGATTATTTTTCCTGAGATCGAGCGCCGCTTCATACGGAATTCCTGCCGGCACATAGCCGTTCAAAGTATCGTGCGCGCTTGTCTGGTCGGTCAATAAATCCGGAACAATATTTCTCTCCGCAATTTCCGGAATTACCTCGGCGGCATTTCCGAGAAGTCCGACCGAGAACGGCTGCTTTCTCTTTTTTGCATCAAAGACAAGTGACAACGCTTCATCGAGATTTTCACTTATTTTGTCTAAGTATCCGGTTTTCAATCTGCGATCAATCCGGTTTCTATCCACTTCAATACCGATGAAAACTGCGCCATTCATTGTTGCGGCAAGCGGCTGTGCACCTCCCATCCCACCGAGTCCGCTCGTCAAGACAAGTCTGCCGGCAAGTGTGCCATTATAATGTTTTCGCGCAGCCTCCGCGAAGGTTTCGTAAGTGCCCTGTAAAATTCCCTGCGTGCCTATATAAATCCAGCTTCCGGCGGTCATTTGGCCGTACATCGTGAGTCCAAGATGTTCGAGCCTCCGGAATTCATCCCAGTTTGCCCATGCTGGTACAAGCATCGCATTCGAAAGGAGAACTCGCGGCGCATCGTTGTAAGTCTTGAAAACGGCAACCGGCTTCCCCGATTGGACGAGGAGTGTCTCGTTGTTCTTCAATCTCTTCAATGTTCTGACGATTGCATCGAATGCTTCCCAGTTTCTCGCAGCCTTGCCGCTTCCGCCGTAGACGATTAGTTCATCAGGGTTTTCGGCAACGTCGGGATCAAGATTGTTCATCAGCATTCTCAATGCGGCTTCCTGCTGCCAGCCTTTCGTGTTGAGCTTTGTCCCGCGCGGAGCACGGATTATTCTCTTCGTTCCACTTTCAGTTTCTGTGTCCATGTTAAAGGCTCCTTTTTAACTCACAACTCCCGGTTCATGACCAACAGGCAACCCCGACGTTAAACCTTGTACTTCTCCCGCAGTTTCTGGAATCCCGGCTTAATGGAATCGTAAATATATCTTATCCTTTCATCATACGGTTGAAATGCGCTTTTCATTGCATTGATCGTGAGTTTTTCCATCTCAGCAAAACTAAGATGGAACACCTCTTCGGCAATTTGAAATTCTTTCGAGAGTGTCGTTGCACTCATCAGCCTGTTATCCGTATTAAGTGTCACTCTAAAGTTTTCTCTATAATAAATTCCGAAAGGATGCTCCTGAATATTCTTTGATGCTCCAGTGTGTACATTAGAGCTGAGACAAATTTCAAGCGGAATTCTTTTATCAAGCACATATTGAGCGAGAGTCCCAAGTTTAACAACGTTCCCGTCAGAAAAAACAATGTCATCAACCAGCCTCGTCGCATGGCCGATGCGATGCGCGCCGCACCATTGGATCGCCTGCCATATCGACTCTTTGCCAAACCCTTCTCCGGCATGAATCGTTATATTAAAGTTCATTCGCTGGATATACTGAAATGCTTCGACGTGTTTCTTCGGAGGATAGCCGCCTTCCTCACCCGCAAGGTCGAACCCGACAACGCCCCGGTCACGGAAGTCAACCGCAAGCTGTGCCATCTCCTCGCTCAGGTTCATGTTTCTCATGGCACAGATTATTACTCCGTAGCCGACACCGAAATCTGTTTTGCCTCGCTCAAGTCCGCGAAGAACCGAGGCGACAACTTCTCCCCAATGCAGACCTTTGGCTGTGTGAAATACCGGCGCAAACCTTGTCTCGACATAGACAACGCTGTCCTTTTTCATATCCTCTATCATCTCGTAAGAAATCCGCTCGAGCGCTTCAGACGTCTGCATAACGCCGCACGTATGAGCGAATCCTTCAAGATACAGCGGCAGACTTCCCCTGTTAGCACCACGATGGAACCATTCGGCAAGCTCGCCCGGATCGGTCGTCGGAAGTTTGTCATATTTCTGATCTCTTGCCAGCTCGATCACAGTTTCTGGACGCAGCCCGCCGTCGAGATGATCGTGCAACATTACCTTCGGCATTTCTTGGATTGCTTTTGAAAGAATTAACATTATACCTGCCTAATGTTCTTTATTTAGTTTCCTGAGTTCATCTTTCGTTGGGCTCCCGTTAACGACAGTCAAAACCATCACCGCATCGCCTTGCTTTGCAGCAGATAAATAAGCCTCTTTCAAACCCTCGAAAACATTTTCTATATCCCCATTGCCGATAGTTGAAGTTTCATGTACCATGACGTTCAATTGTTTCTTTTTCAATTCGGAAATAAAATTATTTATCGGCGTCTTGAAATCTTCTTTCGCAATCGGATAAACGCTAACCTGAAAAGTGATTTCCATTTTCCCCTCTCATAAAATCTAATTCATTCTAATTTACCGACGGCATTCTCCGCGGCGCGGATTACTTCCCCTGATTTTAGCAATTGCAGTGCTGTTTCGATGTCTTTATGCAAAACCCTATCATGGTCAAGATGCTTTATTGTTTTTCTAACGAGTTGATAGACCGCATCCGTGCCGGCGCCACATTTTAGCGGCACACCATCGCCGCCTATATTTCTCGAGAAATCAATAGCCTGACAAGCGACCAAAAGCTCAATTGCTGCAACGCGCCAGACATTTTCCAAAACTTGGTAACACTTTTGCGCCGCGATTGAACCCATCGAATTGTGATCCTCTTGATTCGCGCTAGTTGGAATTGAATCGACGCTTGCAGGATGTGAGAGGACTTTGTTTTCGCTGACGAGTGAAGCTGCCGTGTATTGCGCGATCATCATGCCGGAATTCAATCCGCCGTCTTCGATTAAGAACTTTGGCAAGCCGCTCAATTGCCAATTCACCATCCGCTCAACGCGTCGTTCGGAGATGCTCGCGAATTCACTCAATCCGATCGCGAGAAAATCACATGCGAGCGCGAGCGGCTCTCCATGAAAATTTCCTCCCTCGAGATGAATTTCGTCATCGGCAAAAATCAAAGGATTATCAGTCGCGGAATTTATTTCCACGCTAACTTGTCTTTTACAAAACTCGATCGTGTCGCGAACAGCGCCATGAACCTGAGGCATACATCTCAACGAATAAGCATCCTGGACGCGCAAATCGTTATGCAAATGCGATTTACGAATTTCACTCCCCGCTAAAAGTCGTCTTACGTTTTTTGCGGAATTCTGTTGACCATGGTACGGTCTTAGCTTATGAATGCGAGGATCGAACGCAACGTCCGTACCACGAAGAGCTTCAACACCAAGCGCACCTGTAATATCGAATATCTTCGCAAGCTGACCGGCTTCGCAAGTACAATGGACTGCAAACGCACCCATCATCTGTGTGCCATTTACCAACGCGAGCCCTTCTTTTGCGGTCAGCTCAAGCGGAGTTAATCGATATTTTCGAAGAACATCCTTAGCCGGCTTAACTTTTCCGTTGACGATAAATGTTCCTTCGCCTGTCATCGCAAGCACAAGGTGAGCAAGCTGCACTAAGTCTCCGCTACTGCCAACAGAGCCTTTTTCCGGGATAAACGGGATCAAATTTAGATTGAAAATTCCTAAAAGCTGCTGCACCACTTTAGGCCTGATGCCGCTGTACCCTTTCGCGAGAGCATTTGCACGGAGCAAAATTATTAATCGCACGATGTTCGTGGGAAGTGGATCACCCGTTCCTGCGGAATGACTTCTAATTAGATTTACCTGAAGCTGCCTAATTTTTTCGTGAGGGATTTTTACCGTTGCAAATTCGCCAAAACCCGTTGTGACGCCGTAAATAACTTCGTTGCCGGCGAGCCACTTTTCCACGAGATTGCGCGACCGTTCCATCTTCTTTGTCGCGGATTCGGAGAGAGAGACCTTCCTCTTAGTCTCCTCGGCATGGTAAGCGTCCTCGATTGTGAGAGAATTGCCGTCAAGAAAAAGCGTAGACATCTGGGTTTTCTTTTTGCAAATTTAATCAAACAACATTGGAAGTCCAACTTGAATCATACCACATTCACAATCCTTCATCAAGAGGAAGGCCATAACCGCTGGAGGACTCTATAACCTTCGTAATACTAAATTTACTTCCTTAATCCAAGAAACGAGAGATTACCCCACGAGTCAGCTTATCTTCCCGGTTATCTCAGCAAGTTGTTTAACAAAATTATCCTTCAACCCCACCGAAACGACTGGCTTATTCTTTCCCTTCAGCGAAATATAATCTCCGATTGCCTGCGCGCGAAACAAGTTTTTAAAGGTATAGCTTTCGCCGGGGATTTTGAAATCTTTTTCAGGCTCGTGAGTAAACTGGAGAAAGAGACCGTTCTTTGTACCACCTTTATGGAATTGTCCGGTCGAATGGAGAAAGCGGGGACCAAATCCGGTCGTAACGGGAATTCGCAAACGATCCCGCAGCGACGCTTGAAATTTATTTAAAAGCTCTTCAAGCTCTTTTCTCCTCGGAAGGTACGCCATGACCGCGAGGTAATCACCTGTTTTTCTTCCTGAAAAAAGATTTTTCAAAACGTCTGCAATATCTCCCGCTGAGGCAATATTGCCATAAACTTTTTGTTCGCCTTCAAGGAGCGGCGACGAATCAAACTCCATTTTACCTGTCAACCCAAATTCATCGAGTACTCGTTTAGTGTTGCTTTTGCTCTCCTGCACATTCGGTTCGTCAAATGGATCGATATAAAAGATGGAAGCTGCCGCCGCTGTCGTGACCTCCCAATTGTAGAAAAGTCCACCCAAGTCGTAAAGGTCATCCATCTCGACTATGATTACTGGAAATCCGTTTTTCAACAAAGTCTTCAGCATCTCTTCCTTTTCTAAATCGATGTCGCCATGGAGCTTCAGATAAATGAAGACGCGATCCTCCGAATAAAGATTTGGAGCTGTCAAGTCTTCGCCATTAATCGGCAGAATTCCCTTTCCCTCTTTCCCTGTGCTTTCTGCAACGAGCTGTTCGATCCACCAACCGGTAGTTGAAAGACGCGGACTTGTCTGAAGTGTAAGTTTGTTGATTCCTGATTCCGCGAGTTTTCCGAGAAACGCACCTAACTTAATGGCGTTACATGACTCTAAAAGCACACCTGCGCCGCACGACTTTTCCTGTTCTTCAGCTTTGTCAAGAAATCTTGCCGCATCTCTTCCAAGTAGAGCAAATGGCACAAGTCCGAATAAACTCAACGCGGAGTATCTTCCACCGATGTCGGCAGGATTAAGAAAAGCCTTACAGTACTTTTTCTCAGCTTCGGCTTGAAGAGCTGTACCGGGATCTGTAATAGCCACAAAATGCTCACGAGCAGTCGCCGGATTCAACCGGGAAAGTTCTCCATAGAAGAATTTTGCCAGCGAGGAAGTCTCAATCGTGGATCCTGATTTGGAGGCAACGATGAAAAGTGTAGAATCGAGCTCGATTGCTTTTAATACATCATCGATTTGATCGGGATCGGTC
>JBAPNE010000052.1:0-5886 GCA_049278975.1 Candidatus Kryptoniota bacterium | reverse complement strand
GTTCGGAAGATATTGTGGAATAGGCAATGCCAATTTTTTCTCGGCTGCGTTCGATTCAATTGAATTTTTCAGATCAACGATGTCATTTTTTATTTCCCAAAGTGCTCTAAGGATCAATTCCCGCTCGGATTCCTCAGGTGTTTTCCCGACGCGGACTGGAAGGAATCTTCTTTCATTTTCGGTTGAATAAAAAACATCCGACTTGGGAAGATGTCGCTCAAGCGCTGTATTGTTGACTTCGTTTCCGCGCTCAAGAACGATAATGCTCTCAATCAGATTTTTCAGCTCGCGGACATTCCCAACCCAGTCTAAACTAACGAGTGTTTCAATCGATTCGCGTGTGAAGCCGCCGAACTTTATCTTGTTGCGCGCGACAAACTCCTGCGTGAATTTATCTATAAGGATCGGGATGTCTTCGCGGCGTTCTCTAAGCGGCGGAATATAAATGCTGACGGATTTCAAGCGGAAATAAAGATCCTGGCGGAAGTATCCTTTAGCAACTATCGTTTCGAGAGATTTGTTTGACGCTGCGATAATTCTCACATTTACCTTTTGAGCCCAGGACGAACCGACTCGCATGAACTCTCCGGTCTCGATCACGCGGAGGAGTTTCACCTGAGTTGGCAATGGCATATCGCCGATCTCGTCCAGAAAAAGTGTTCCATCATCGGCAATTTCGAAGTAGCCCTTGCGCGAATCGACTGCGCCAGTGAATGCGCCGCGGTTATGACCAAATAATTCCGACTCCAATATTCCTTCGGGAATTGCCCCGCAATTAACGGTGACCATTTCCTTGTCGGCGCGCCTGCTTGCACCATGGATCGCACGAGCGATGACTTCTTTGCCTACGCCGCTTTCGCCATTGATCAGCACCGTCACGTCTGTTGCCGCAACTTGCATCACGGTCGCAACGACTTCTTTGATCGCGCTAGATGTTCCCACTATTCCGAATTTTTCTTGAAATTCTTCGGCTGTCATTTCTTGATTATTTCAAATTTTCAAAATTTGTCCGTCATGAACAATATTTAATTTCTTTGCTCCAAACTTTGAGCGTAATTCCTTTCTCCACGTTCCACCACTCTCGAGTTCTTGCGGAATGTGAGTAAAGAAAACGTTGTTGCGTTGTCTCTTAGAAATCTCTGCTATTTCTTCAAGTGTCGGATGGGCAGCTTCAATTAATGATAAGGAGCCGTCAAGGTTTTGTGTAATCTCGTCGATAGAATTGACGTCGCTGCTGAAAAAAAACTTTTTATTTCTTTCCCACACAATTACCGAAAAGCTGCGCGGATTTATTTTCGCCTTCTCGGCATATTCTAAATATTTTTCGAGATGATTCGTTTGAACAAATTCCAATTTCACGTCGCCCCGCAAATTGATCTCGCCACTCTCGATTGGGAGCAGCGTCGTTTCGAACGACATTCTTTCATTGTATATAAAAACATTTGCGAGCCATGTTCTTATAAACTCCAGTTGCGTTGAAGGGACATAAACTTCGATAGGCTCTTTCCGTCCGAGGACATGCATCGCGGTCAAAACGGCTGGCACTCCCCCGCAATGGTCTGCATGCAAATGAGTGATAAATATTTTCTCTATCGAAAAAAGGCTGACGTCGGCTTTTTGGATTGCGCGCAATGCGTCGGATCCGCAATCTATCAAAAATTTATTCTTCCCGGCTTCGACGAAGCAACAGCTATTGAATCGGGTCAAGCCGGAGAATGCCGAACCGGAGCCAAGGATTATGATTTTCACTTCTGTACCACGATGCAATCTATCGATCGATTTTTCAAATCGGATGCGAAAGCTTCCGCAGCTTCGAGTGTAGAGAATTTTCCTGCGCTCACGGCATAGAGAGTTTTTTCGTCTTCTACCTTTGTAAAAACTATTGCATCAACATTTTTTGTCCGCAATTTTTCGGCAAATTCACGGGCGTTTTCCGGAGTCGAGAACACGCCGATTTGAACCACGAAGTTTCCGCCCTCACCGGTCGAAGATACTGTATTCGGCGCGGGTGTTTCTGGAAACTTTTGTGAATTATTGAATGCCTCTTGAGTCTGAATTGAATCCTTAAACCCTGCCGGATCTATCAATCCCGCGATCTGGTAGCCCGAGTATTTCTGTAATTCTAAATAGTCGGTATGTGCGGATTTGTAGTTGCCCTCGGCAAAATGATATTTGTAAAGTTGAACCAGGGCATCACGACCGATAGGCTTTCCGGGATTTTCGGCGACGATGTCTTTGTAGATACCGGCTGCTTCAGCTGCGTTTTGATCTAAAGCAGCGCGCACATACTTCGCTAGTGGATCCGACAAATTTGCATCGGCAAGAAATTTTCTTGCATCATCAAGTTTTCCAGCCTTCAGCGCTGTGTATGCCTCCTCCCCATTTTGATTCTCGGTTTCTTGCGTAGTCTGCGCTTTGGCATCGTGGCTTTTCGTTGTGAAACGTTGAGCAACGGCAGATTCATGACAAAGGAAAAACGTCAAGAAAGCAACGAAAAATAAAAAGGATTTCATTTCAGCCGAAATTCTAAACAACTTCTCCGAATAATGTTGCCGACGATGCCCTGTTTATTTTCACATTTGTCACTTGGCCGGCAATGAATCGTCCGCCGGGGAATACGACGGTCTTATCCGTATCCGTTCTGCCGCTCAATTGCAAATTGGACTTTTTGCTCGTGCCGTCAATCATTACTTCAATTGTCCTGCCTATCATGGATTGGTTTGTTTCGTATGAAATTTTTTGTTGTAATGATATAATTTCGCTAAGTCTTCTGCTTTTTATCTCATCTGAGATATCATCGCCTAAATTGTAAGCCGGTGTGCCTTTGCGCGGAGAATACTTGAATGTGTACGCACCATCATACCGAACTACATCCAGCAAAGTAAGAGTCTCACGATGTTCATCTTCAGTTTCAGTCGGAAAACCGGTGATGACATCCGTTGACAAAGCGACACCGGGAATCCTGGAACGGATTTTTCCAACTAACCCCAAATAATATTGGCGCGTATAAGTTCTGTTCATCGCTTTGAGAATTCTGTCCGATCCTGATTGTACAGGTAGATGGATATAGTTGCAGAGATTATCATGGCTTGCAATAGTGTCGATCAATTTGTCCGATAAATCCTGCGGATGCGAAGTAGTGAATCTAACACGAAGCCTCGGATCGACATTGGCAACGGCCGCTAACAAATCCGCGAAATCATATTTGCCATCGCGATAGGAATTAACATTTTGTCCGAGCAAAGTAACCTCGCGGAAGCCCTGCTCGATCAATTGCTCAACTTCCGTCAACACGCTTTTCAGGCTTCGACTTCGCTCTCTGCCGCGTGTGAAAGGCACAATGCAGAATGTACAAAACTTGTCGCAGCCGCGCATGACGGAAACCCATGCTGAGATTCCGAGTGTTCTGAACGGTGTAAGATCGTCATACGTTTCTGTCCTCGAAAGCTGCACGCCAATTCCTTGTGTGCCAGCGAGCGCTCCGTCGAGAAGCTGAGGCAGCTTGCGGTAATCATCCGGACCGACCACGACATCGACTTTATGTTTCTCCAGAAGATTTGCCCGCAGCCTTTCTGCCATGCACCCCAAAACTCCGACTACCAAATTTGGGTTTTCGTATTTCTGTTTCCTTATGACGCTGAGCCGCTGATGAATTTTTTCCTCGGCATGTTCACGAACACTGCAAGTATTCAGCAGCACTACATCGGCATCACCTATGGTTTGGGTTGGCATGTACCCGGACTTGTTCATTATTCCAAGCACGATCTCCGTGTCTGCGACGTTCATCTGGCAGCCGTACGTCTCGACATACACTTTCAATTCTTGCGAAGTGGATTCTCCGCGATTCTCACCGTTTATCTGCGCCATTTTGTCATTATTATGTAAAAATACGGCAATAATTTAGTCTTTACAGCAGGAACAAACAACCCCATGGAAAATCCCCACAGGTTTGTCATGGCGCATTTACGAATGGAAAAGACCCTGCCAAGGCGTTTGTGTGACCGATTGAAAAATTAATTAGACCTGAGCCATCCGCGTTGGTAATTGGATTGACCGAAATGAATAACGAAATCGAAGCTTCGACTTATGGTATTATTGAGGAATTGTACTTGGTGTATTCTTAAACCAATGCGAACCATACACGGATGGTCGAAAACCAAATTCAAAAAAGGGTCAGAAATTTGACCTTGCGACGACGACATTTTTGTCTGTTAGAATGTAAACCTTGTCGCCGCTGATTGAGACGTCGTTGAATTGGTTTATTGTCACCCCAAAAATATCTTCGGTTGAAAATTTAGCGAGCATATCTCCATCTAACTTGAAGAAGTAAAGCGTGTCCGAATCGCAGACTCCGATTTTATTTTCGTCGAGCCCAATTCCGCTCGGGTCGTGTAAAATGCCGACCCCAATCGATCTCACATAATTTCCGAAGTTGTCGTAAACCGCGATTCGCCCCCCACTCTTTGAAGACTCGTCTGCAGGTGAGCCTTTATCGGAGACGAATATTTCATCGTGCGGTCCAATTTCAATTTGCCGAGGCATTGTCAGGCTTCCCGTTCCTTCACCGTAAGCGCCAAATGTTCGTTCGACGTTTGAGAAAGTATTGACCTTCATGATCCTGATGTTTTCATCGTCGCAAATAAAAAGATCGCCGAGTCTAGAAACGGCGACACCAGACGGGTATCCAAATTGTTCCGATTCAACATCGGAACCTTCTGTGTAAAGCGTTGCGACATTCGCGAGTGTCCTGTCGAAGCGTTCGATGCGATTGTTGCTATAGTCGGCGACATAAATCTCTATACCGTTTGTTGCGCAGACATCATAAGGCTGGTCGAATTGAAAATCTCCCCAGCCATAGCCGCCCACTTCTCCTGTTGAGTCGCCCGATGAATTAAACCTGACCAGTAAATTTCTGCCTGTATCTGCGACGTAAATTATTCCCGACGGGTCGATGCTTATTCCTTTTGGGTTGTGAAAATTTCCAAAACTAAATTCCGCAACTAACGACGGCAGAGTTTGGAAAGAAGTGAGGGAAAAAAAGAACGCAAAAAGTAATGTTGCGCGTAGTGGAACGCCACATAGCAGTATAAAATAATTGAGTAGCAGAACGATGAAATTATGATGTCTTGGAATAAAACCCTTATCAACGTTTCTTTTTATCGGAGATAGGAATAAAAACATGGTATGATGGAAATTGCATCGCATCGTACTCAAATATTTCCAATGAATGTGAATCAATCAAGACTTTTCGTGAACATCGTCTTCATTTCCCGATTCCTTCCTTTCATTTTTCACGCACATTTGCTAATATTTAAAAGGCAATTGGACGGAGAAAAAAACACCCAGCAGCAATTTTTAATCATATTTTTTGTTCTATATATGAATACTTAACGGAGGTTATAATAAAATGAAGTTTTTCATAGACACTGCAAATCTTGATGAGATAAGAGAGGCGGCGGAGCTTGGCATTCTCGACGGTGTTACAACTAATCCGAGCTTAGTCGCAAAAGAAAAATACGACATTAGTTTCAAAGAACTGATTAAAGAAATATGTAGAATAGTTCCCGGACCCGTTAGCGCTGAAGTTGTCTCGACTGATGTCGAAGGCATGATGAACGAAGCGCACGATCTAGCAAAGATCGCGAACAATGTCGTTGTGAAAATTCCACTTCTGAAAGACGGACTCAAAGCTGTCAAACGGCTGAGGTCGGAAGGAATCAATACAAATGTCACACTCTGCTTTTCGCCGACACAGGCGCTTCTTGCCGCGAAGGCCGGCGCGTCGTTTATCAGTCCGTTCATCGGAAGGCTCGACGATATCAGCCACGAAGGAATGGAGCTTGTCGAGGAGATAGTTACGATATACAAAAACTATTCTTACAAAAC
>JBAPNE010000051.1:0-14367 GCA_049278975.1 Candidatus Kryptoniota bacterium | reverse complement strand
ATTCTAACTATCTTGCGAAGAATTTTAGTTATGGATTTAACATAAAAGGGATCTATTCGTCTATTGCTTCCGCAACATCATCGGCAGCGGCGTTTGATGCCGGACTTTATTATAATTTTCCTGACGATTTGTTCGGAGTCGGCTTCTCTCTTCTAAATGTTGGGAAGCAATTAGTCGCTTATGGAAGCGAGAAGGAGTTGCTTCCTTTTGACATGCGTATCGGAATCTCGAAACAGCTCGAGCATCTTCCGCTTGTTCTGAATTTGGCATTTAGAGGGTTGGGCGATCAAAATCTCACCACTTCGGAAATGCTCCGCTCGTTCGTGCTTGGAGGCGAGTTTTTGCTCTCGGATAATTTCCATGTCCTTGTAGGTTATGACAACCTCGAGCACCAGCAGATGAAAGTGGGAATAAGCTCTGGTTTAGAAGGACTTTCTTTCGGAGTCGGATTGCATTTTTACGGATATGGTTTCGACTATTCTTATTCCTCGTGGGGCAAGATCGGCGCGCTCAACAGGGTGAACATAACGACATCGTTTTGAGATGAGTAACAATTCTAAATTTTTGTCGCGCATACTTCTCTCTAATTTGGCAAGAAAATTTTATATCTGGATATTGATCCTGATTGGGGTTTTCTCACTGGCGAATTGGATCATTATGCCATGGTACGTTAACGACGGTGGAACGATTACTGTGCCCGACCTCAGTGGAATGAAAGTCGATAATGCAAAGGGAGTATTAGATTCTCTCGGATTACAGTTCGAACTCGGCGGAACTCAAGAAAGCAAGTTACCGCCGAACACTGTCTTGGCGCAGAATCCAGAAGAAAGTACAGTTGTAAAGCATGGCAGGCGCGTTTATCTTATTGTAAGCGGCGGCGTGGAAAAAGCGAATGTCCCCGATCTGCATGGCCATACAGAGCGTGAAGCCCAATTTATGCTTGAGCGCGCCGGCTTCCGACTCGGGAACGTTTCCTCAGACACATCCGGCGACTTCCCTCCGAACGTTGTGCTGTCTCAATCGATTTCTCCGAACACCATGGTTTCAATCGGGACGACGGTTTCCATGGTCGTATCAGCCGGAACGCCAAACGCAGGCCAAATTTCAGTGCCTGATTTTGTCGGAAAACCTTTGGCTGAAGCACAGAAAGAAATAATTATTGCCGGGCTTGTCCTTGGGAAAATCTCTTTTCAGGCAAGCGCGAAGTTAGTACCGAATACCGTGCTTGAACAATATCCAAGAGCGGGGGAAATTATGTCTAAAGGAGACAGGGTGGATTTGTTTGTCTCCTCAGTCGCGAGCCAACATAAAGGTCCGGAGAACTGATGCCGATAATTGCGCCTTCAATTTTAGCAGCGGACTTCACGAAACTTGAAGATCAAATTCGCCTTGCCGAAAAAGGCGGGGCTGATTGGATACATCTAGATGTCATGGATGGGCATTTCGTCCCAAACCTCACTTTTGGTCCTATTCTTGTCGCTGCCGTCAGGCGAATGACTAAGCTCGATTTAGATGTGCACCTTATGGTTGAGGATCCCGATTTTTTTCTTGAAGATTTTGTGAAAGCTGGAGCTGACCACATCATCGTTCATTATGAGGCCGTGGTACACTTAAATCGGACGATCACCAAAATAAAGGAGTTGGGAGTGAAGGCAGGCGTTGCAATAAATCCATCGACGCCTACTGAAGATTTGAAGGAAATCATCCATGATGTCGATCAAGTCTTGATAATGTCGGTCAATCCGGGTTTTGGAGGACAGAAATTTCTGGAAAGTTCTTATCGGAAGCTAACCGAGACGAAATCACTTGTTCCAAAAAACAAGACTATCCATGTTGAGGTTGACGGCGGAGTCGGCCCGGAGAACGCTTCCAATCTTGTCAAAGCCGGTGCTGATGTTTTGATTGCCGGCAGTTCAATTTTTAAGTCCGCTGACATTTCCAGTGCAGTCAATAAATTGAAGGGCGGATAGAAAATTTCCCGTTCAGACTCACCTTCCAAACTCACCAAAACCATGATTCTTAATTTATGAGTGGTGGTAAATATGCCCTGATCGGGGGTGACATCGTTACGCCTGAGAGAATCATAACCGGGGGCAAAATTCTCTTGGAAAGCGGAAGGATAAAAAACATTCTCGAAGGCTCTTCTGGACTACCCGGCAATGATTATGAAATGCTCGATTGTGCCAGCAAGATTGTAATGCCGGGCTTTATTGATGTTCATACTCATGGTGGGAGCGGATACGACTTTACCGACAACACACCTGAAACGTTTTCAGAATTGTCTCAATATTATTACAGGCATGGGGTGACAACTCTTCTTGCCACATTATCTCCATTGCCGCATTCACTGTTAGTTCCGGCAGTTGGACGTCTAGCGAAATATTGCATTGAGAATCAAGGTGAGACAAACATTATCGGTATTCATCTTGAAGGTCCATACATCAACAAATCAATGAGCGGCGGCAATCAGGAAAAATATATCGAGATACCTAACTATAAAGAGTGGCGAAGAGTTTGCGAAGAGGGAAGAGGGTGGATTCATTTGATGACGGTCGCACCGGAATTGCCCGGAATAATTCCGATTGTTGATGATGCGATAAAAAATGGGATCGTGATTTCCATCGGCCATTCTGATGCTGACGGTGAGATGATGGCACAGATGATCGAAAAAGGAGTGAGCCAGGTTACTCATATTTTCAACAGTATGCCGAAGCTTCATCATCGCGAAGACGGAATTCTTGCGGAAACATTTCTGTCGGACAAGATTGATGCACAATTGATCGCCGATGGCATACACGTGCACCCGCAGATTATTCGGATAGCTATAAGGCTGAAGACGTGCGATCATATCATTTTGATTACCGATTCGACACGCGCAACTGAAATCGGTGACGGCGAATATGTCTCCGCTGGTAAGAACGTGATTGTTATGAACGGCGTAGTCCGATCGGAAGATGGTACACTTGCAGGAAGCACACTTGTCATGGAAAAAGCACTTAAATTAATAAAAGAAGTTGCCCGGGTTGATTTGCCTGCGGGGTCTCGGATGACATCGTTTAATGCTGCTTGCTCGCTGGGTATTGAAAAAGAAACTGGAAGTCTTGAAGAAGGAAAGAGGGCGGACATCGTGGTGCTCGACGAAAAGTTAAATGTCAAAATGACAATCCATGCCGGAGTGATTAAATATCGAGCATGAAATGTTCGCAACTCGCTCAAAATAAGGCGTTTTAGAAGTTTTCGTCGGCATACAGAGAGTATATTTTCATCGAAAATATACTTGATTCCCAAACGAGATCTGGTTATATTACCCTATGAGTTAGATATCGGAACTAATGTCGTGATGTATTAAACCTAATATCAGTATTAATTCGCAAGAAATACTTCTCGCAACTATCCGCTAACAAATAGCTCATCAACTAAAACCAAAAGGAGAATAAAAAATGTTGGTCGTTGTACACGAAGACTATGATGCTATGAGTAAGAAAGGTGCCGAAATCATTGCATCAAGAATCAGACAAAAACAAAATCTTGTCCTTGGATTAGCAACTGGCAGTACGCCGCTTGGGCTATACAAGGAACTTATAAAGCTTCACAAGAATGACGGACTCGATTTCTCTAAAGTTGTAACTTTTAATTTGGATGAATACATTGGCGTCCCACCTGAACATGATCAGAGTTACCATTTCTTCATGTGGGAAAATCTTTTCAAGCACATAAATATCAACGCCTCAAGTGTGCACGTTCCGCAAGGGATGTATGGTGATCTGAAAATTTCTTCTTACGAGACCGATCCGAAGATAGAGCAGTTCTGCAAATGGTATGAAGATGAAATGAAAAAGGTTGGTGGCCTTGACATCCAAGTGCTCGGAATCGGCGGGAACGGTCACATAGCTTTCAACGAACCGGGTTCCTCGATTGGGTCGAGAACCAGAATAAAGACATTGACCGAGAAAACAGTGAAGGATAATGCGAGATTTTTTAAGAGCGTCAAAGATGTTCCGCGCTATGCCATAACGATGGGAGTTGGTACCATTATGGAAGCGAAGGAATTGCTCCTTCTTGCAAACGGAGAAGGTAAAGCGGACGCCGTGAAAGCTGCCATCGAAGGGCCGATTACCGCGATGTGCCCTGCTTCTGCTTTGCAGCTTCATAGGAAGGCGATTATCTTAACCGATAAAAAAGCAGCAACTAAACTTTCAGCAGAGTTTGTAACCTACGGCTGATGATTGTTGACCGATAGCTGATGGCTCATAGTTAATAGTTCTCTACTATGAACTATGAGCCAATGCTAACGCTCTTCCTTATTGAACCATGATATAAACATTTTTAACTAAACGACAAGGATAAGTTATGCACATCTGCATATTTGAAGATGAATTTTACAAGAAATTACTGCCGCTTGTTCATTTCCGACCCGTCTATGATTTGAAGTGCGGCGCGACTTTGTTGAAAGACAAAATTACTCGTTCTTTCCCGGGGCAAACATTTACTTTCCATGCAAGAGATTATTTGAAAGATGTTTTAAAAGAAAAATATCCGCAATCTTCTATAAATGAAATTCCAAACGATGCTGAACGCGTGCTATTCATCAATGGCAGGATCCTTTTCGACGAAACGCTCGCAAAGAAGTTTGAATACAAAGGAAACGACATCGTGTGTTCACACGAAGATGCTGTAGTTGTTGCGTGGGTCTCCGGAAAGAACCTTGATGCGTTGAAGAAAAATATTAGCAAGAATATTTTGAGTGCCGCCGACTTTTCGGGAATAAAGAAGGAAGAGATCGCGGATGTGAAATTGATTAAGTATCCATGGGATCTTGTGCACCATAATGGTTCGCAGCTTGTTTCCGACTTCAAGGTGCTGACCGGCGGTAAGCCGCAAATTCTCGGTAAGGTGTACGAAGGAGTTCATCTTATAAATCCTTCGCAGATCCATATTGCAGAAGGAGCGAAAGTCAAACCCGGCGTAGTTCTCGACGCGGAAGAAGGCCCGATCTATATTTCCAAAAATGTAAAGATCATGCCTAATGCGGTAATGGAAGGCCCGGCTTTCATTGGTGAAAACAGTGTCATCAAAGTCGCTGGAAAAATTTATGAGAACACAACAATCGGTGAGACATGCAAGGTAGGCGGTGAAGTCGAAGAGTCGATTATTCACGCCTATTCCAATAAGCAGCATGAAGGTTTCATCGGCCATGCTTATCTGGGAGAATGGGTCAACATCGGTGCGGACTCGAACAACAGCGATCTTAAGAATGATTACGGAAATGTGAAGGTCTATAACGATGGCGCACTGGTTGACACAGGCTCGCAATTTGTCGGTTTGACGATGGGCGATCATTCAAAGTGCGGCATCAATTCCATGTTTAACACTGGAACGGTTATCAGTGTCTGCTGCAACGTTTTCGGTGCAGGACTTCCCCCGAAGTACATCCCTGCGTTTGGATGGGGCGGAGCTTCGGATGGTATTGTGACTTACAAAATGGAGAAAGCGCTCCAAGTTGCAAAAAGGGTCATGGCACGACGAAAAATTGCCCTGAGCGATGCCTCCGAACAGCTCTTTAAGAAAGTCTTTTCAATGACGAATGAAGAACGAGCATCTGCCGGCGTTAAGTGAAATGACCGTGCGGTAACCCACGAACTTGCAGGTTCTGTGGAAATCCATGATGTTATTCCGAGCCCCGCCTGACGCGGGGCTTTTTTATTCCACATTTTTCAAGCAGGGGCATTCATGGTTCCCCTCTCCCTTTTAGGAATGCCTAGTTAGGATTTACCCTTTCCTTCTATTAAATTTTTCAGTTCCCTTTACTGAGTCTAAAGAACGATAAAGAGAAGGCTTGAAGAAGAAAGAATATATCAGAATTGCATCTGGGCAGGGGTACTGGGGCGACCTCCCGCAAGCGCCATACTGGCAGGTCAGCAAGGGTCAGGTGGATTATCTTGTGATGGACTATCTTGCCGAGGTCACGATGTCCATTCTCCAAAAACAGAAGTCGCGCGATCTTAAATTAGGCTATGCAAAGGATTTGCTTCCGACCATGGAACAGATTCTTCCGATAATCATTGATAAAAATATCAAAGTCATTACGAATGGGGGCGGAGTAAATCCACAATCTTGTCGCGATGCCATTTTTGAAATAGCTAAAAAGTTAGGCGCGAAGGGGCTGAAGATCGGTGTCGTCTATGGAGACGATATTTACGGGCGCATCGACGAACTGTTGATCAACGGTATCGATTTGAAAAATATGGAGACGGGTGAAAGTCTTCGCTTAGTACGCGATCGTCTGCAGAGTGCGAACGTTTATTTCGGAGCATTTCCGATCGCAAAGGCTTTGCAAGATGGTGCACAAATAGTTTTGACTGGCAGAGCGACCGACACGGGCTTGACACTGGCGCCGATGATTTACGAGTTTGGCTGGAGTGAAATCGATTATTATGAATTGGCCGCCGGAATAGTTGCGGGGCACATTCTCGAATGCGGCGGGCAATCTTCAGGTGGAAATTTTTTGAAAGACTGGAAGAGTATTCCCGACCTTGCGAACATCGGATTCCCGATAGCTGAAGCACATCATGATGGAACAGTCTATATTACAAAACATAATGGCACGGGCGGCCTTGTTTCTGTTGATACCGTGAAAGAGCAGTTACTTTATGAGATCGGTGATCCGAAGGAATACGTCACGCCGGAAGTTATCGCTGACTTCACCAGCATTAAACTTGAACAAGCGGGGAAAGACAGGGTAAAAATATTTAATGTCAAAGGGAAGCCGCCGACAGATTTCTACAAGGTATCCATGGCGTATTTCGATGGCTACTATGCGGTCGGAACTTTGACTTACGGTTGGCCGGATGCGTTGGAAAAAGCTCAAGCTGCGGACAAGATCATGCGTCAACGCCTGAAGGACCTTGGGTTCGAATATGAAGAGTTCAATACAGAATTCCTCGGATTCAATTCATGTCACGGTCCGCTGAGTCCGACTCCATCCGAGATAAATGAAATTGTTCTGAGAGTTGCAGCCCGGAGCAAGGATCGAGAAGCGGTTGATGCATTCGGAAGGCAGCTTGTTCCGCTCGTTTTGACCGGCCCGCCGACCGTTACAGGTTTTGGCGGCGGTCGCCCGAAACCGCAGGATGTGGTTGCGTACTGGCCGGCACTGATAAAGAAGTCGCTCGTGAAGCCGGTCGCGGAGGTGATCCAACTTGGTTGATCATCATAAACGGTTCGACCTCATCCTTACCTTCCCCCACGAGGGGAAGGAATTGGCGTTCCCTATCCTTTAAGGAGAAGGCTAGGGTGAGGTTGCCATGGAATGAAGTGAGATAATTCTGAAATTATGAAGAAAATCCAATTACTCAAACTTGCCCATGCTCGAAGCGGCGACAAGGGCGATTCATCCAACATCGGTCTTATCGCGCGCAAGCCGGGATATTTTCCGATCCTCAAAGAGAAAGTGACAACCGAAGTCGTAAAAAAACATTTCACGGGAATATGTAAAGGGAAAGTGGAACGCTTCGAGCTGCCGAATCTAAACGCTCTAAATTTTCTATTGCACGGAGCGCTTGGGGGTGGTGGTACAGTCTCGCTGAGAAACGATGCTCAAGGAAAAACTTTGAGCACGGCATTGCTCAGGCTTGAGATCGAAGTGCCGGACGAGCTTGAGGTAGAATAGACCTGTCTAGTAACTATTGACTCTTAAACTATCAGCTATCCTTGTTTTGCTTTCTGTTTCTGAATGAATGCGCTTGCTAAGAGTGCGCCGAAGACGGTGAAGATAGAATAGATTACCACGATGAAGAAAAAGCTCACCAGCGTTTCCAATAACCCGGGTCTCTTTGCCGCGGCGATTGCCTGAGTTAACTGGTCCATGATGTCCGAAGGGATTTGGATCCCTCCGAAAAGTCTCTTGATTAAATTTTGCAGCATCCTGAACTTTACGTCAGCTATGAATGGACCGATTGTGATATCGAGAATCGTTTCAAATCCCGCCGCAAAAATTCCTGTCCATAGGCCAAGATAAAATCCATCGATGTTCATCATCGTCTGTTCTTGAGGCAAATCCATTTTGTAAAAAATTACTGCCAGCACACCGCCGAATAAAAGTCCGGCGCAGCAAAAGCAGTTCACCAAATTCAAGCCGGGCACAAAATTTATTATGGACAGGATGAGCCCCGCAAATAACGCCGGGCGGAAGTAAGCTGAATTATTTTTCATTTTGCAGAAGTCCTCTTGCTTTTAACGTCCACCGCAGGCAGACGGGAAAATTCTTTCATGAGAGAAATCCAGATTGGAACGAGAAAAAATGCCGTCGAAATACCAAGTGCGCCGCCTGTGATAGACCTTGATACGAAATTGTTCCGTGCGATATCTAAATAGTTCACGCTGAAATCGACGGCAAGAGCGATTGATGGAATTACAAGAAAAGTCAGGCTTGGGATCTCAATATTATCTAACGATTTGAACAACGGATACAAAGCTATTCCCAAAGTTAATCCATAGTAGAGCGACGAACATCGCGAGCACACAGCCAGCTTGTATCCGAAAACATGAAAACTCCTCTCGTCCATTTGATGGCACACCGGCTGGAAAAACTTGTAGAACAAATCCGCATTTATTCCAAAGTGAATTAAGATTGGAGGCAAGGTGAATAGCGAGTCGTATATAACCGCTAACGCAAGTAAAAGGAGATAGCTTCTGGTTGTTGGTTTCAAGCAATTACCTGTGTCCCGGCATCATGGCCGGAAATTATTTCTGAGGCGCCATCGGCGTCTGTGATGAACGTCTTCTTTGTACCACCATGCAAAGTGCGAAGCGCGGCTTCAATTTTCGGTATCATGCCGCCGGCTATTATGCCTGATTGTTTCAAACTCAAGAATTCTTTTTCCCGCAAAGTCGAAATTACTGTTTTATTATTTAAAACACCTGGAACATTGGACAAAAATACAGCTAATTCGGATCGAAGAGACGAAGCAACCGCCGCGGCTGCGTAATCCGCATTCACGTTGAGAGAAGTAGTCGAATCTGCTTCGACGCTGATTGGTGAAAGCACAATAACAAATTTTTGCGTCAGTTCTTCAAGAGCGGCCACATTTACAGTCTCAACTTCTCCAACGAGGCCGATGTCTTCTCCATCGCGCTTTATTCTTCTTGCCACCAAAATCTTTCCGTCAACTCCACTTAGTCCGAGAGCATTCACTCCATTTTGTTGAAGCGATCTCACAAGCCTCTTATTTATCAGCCCAGAAAGCATCATCTCAACCGCTTCGAGACTTAGTAAATCCGTGTACCTAAACCCCTTGACAAATTTGGTCTCGATACTCAATTTTGTTAAGAGTCGTGTAATTTCTTTGCCGCCGCCATGTACCAGTACCAATTGGTGGTGAACGTCGTGGATTTTCGCAACGAGCTTCGATACTTTATCCAAGAAAACTGAATCGTCGATTTCGTTTCCGCCGATTTTCAATACGATGTTCAAAGCAGACTCTCGGATTCATTTAACCCAAACATAACATTGAAGTTTTGCACTGCTTGTCCGGCGGCTCCTTTGCCGAGGTTGTCGATTGAAGAAATAATTATTGCATAAGGGGAATTTTCAACTTTCTTCACTGAAATGACGCAGAGATTTGTATTGATTGTATGATGGAACGTCGCGATCGAATTATTATTCAGAATTTTTACGAATGTCTCGTCTTCGTAGGTTTTATTAAAAACGTGGGTCAGCTCAGCTGTGGAAACATCCGCGTTGAGCTTGACATAAATTGTATTCAACATCCCTCTCGTGATTGGAACAAGGTGCGGTGAAAAAATAATCTTTAGTTCATCGTTCGCAACCTTCTTCAGCTCTTGTTCGATTTCTCCAGTATGCCTGTGAACATATCCGATGTTGTATGGCGAAACGTTTTCGTTCACCTCTGCGAAAAGGTATCGAACTTCCGCCTTTCTTCCTGCGCCCGTAACACCGGACTTTGCATCGATGATAATCGGTTCCGAAAGATCGCCTAGCTTCGTCTTTAGCAAAGGATAAACGCCGAGGATGGTCGCAGTGGGATAGCAACCGGGGTTCGCGACGAACTGTGCCTTGTAAATCGCTTCCCGGTTAATTTCAGTTAAGCCATAGACAAAATTGTCTAAGAAATCCGGACTCGTGTGTTTTTGACCGTACCACTTTTCATATTCTTCCGCATCATCGAATCGGTAATCTGCACTGAGGTCGATTATCTTTATTTGCTTTGATGAGCCGGCAATTTTCTCGACGACGTTTTTTGCAGCCCCATGTGGAAGCGAAAGAAATACTGCATCAACTTCTTTAAGGTCGACATCTTCGTTCTTGAGAATTTTTGTGTCGTCGGTCGTTGCGAATATCTCGCTCAACTTTTTCCCCGCCGATGATTCTGCGGTGATAAATTTTATGTCGGCTTCATTATGCTTTTTCAGAATTTTGTATAGCTCAAAGCCAGCGTATCCCGATGCGCCGAATATTGCAACGCGGATTTTACTTTCCATGTCCCAATCCGAATTCTTTATGAAGAGCTTCAACGGCTTTCTTCATGTCTTTTTCGTTTACCACGACCGAAATTTTTATTTCACTGGTGGAAATCATTTGAATGTTTACTCCCGCGATGGCAAGTACTTTAAACATTGTCGCGGCGACACCGGAATGAGTTCTCATACCGACGCCAACGACAGAAACTTTCGCAACTTTTTCGTCTCCAGCAACGTACGTGGCCTTTTTCTGTTTCACTAACTTTGCGAGAATTTCCATCGCATGTTTGTAGTCGGTTCGGGGAACGGTGAAGCTCATGTCCGTGTACCCTTCCGAGCTTGCGCTCTGGATTATCATGTCAACGTTAATTTCTGCTTCGGCAAGCGGCGCAAAAATACTGTGAGCAATTCCGGGAGTGTCGGAAACATGAATCACGGTTATCTTTGCCTGATTTTTGTCATGTGAAATTCCGGTGACAACAACACCTTCCATGTCAAGTGTTTCGTTTACAACCATGGTACCCTCACTGTTATTAAAACTACTTCTTACATGAATCGGAACGTCGAACTTCATTCCAAAAAGGACCGACCTTGTCTGGAGGACTTTTGCTCCCGAACTGGCAAGCTCAAACATCTCTTCGAAACTTATTCGTTTAAGTTTTCTCGCGGTCGGAATTATGTTAGGATCGGCAGTATAAACTCCGTCAACATCGGTATAAATTTCGCAGACAAGTCCGTCCTTTGCATTCGGTTTCAAGGCTGCGGCAATTGCAACTGCTGTCGTATCCGAACCACCGCGGCCAAGTGTTGTAATGTCGCCTTGCTCGTCAACTCCTTGGAATCCAGCGACAATCGCAATCGAACCTTCTTTGAGAACGCTTTTTAATTTCTGTGCGTCGATTCGTTTTATATGCGCCTTCGTGAAAGATGAATCTGTCACGAGTCTTACCTGATGGTTTTGCAGAGAACGAGCCTTGCAGCCCATCGAGGTCAATGTCATTGAAAGGAGGGCAGTGGAGACCTGCTCTCCGGTCGATAAAAGAACGTCCATTTCTCTTGGATCGGGCTCGGCAACCGCGGACTTTGCGAGATCGATTAGCCGGTTTGTTTCGCCTGCCATGGCACTAACGACAACCACGATGTCGTTGCCTTGAGATTTTGCTTTAGCGACCCTCTTTGCGACATTACGAATTCTATCGATTGTCCCGACCGATGTCCCGCCGAATTTTTGAACGATTAACATCTTGATATAATTTTTAATTTTTAATTAATTTAAGAACCTCTGAAAATATTGGCTTCGCACTCAAAGGTGATGGAACATCTCTCGATGCAGTGTCGGGGTCTTTGAGGCCATTTCCTGTTAAAGTGCAAACGACGATATCCTTTCCGTTGAAATAACTTTTCTCAACGAGTTTTCTTAGGCCTGCGACGGAAGATGCCGAAGCAGGTTCACAAAAAATTCCTTCGGTGGATGCTATTAATTTTTGCGCCGACAAAATTTCTGCATCAGTTACGATGTTAATTTGTCCTTTTGATTCGTCGAGAGCTTGAACCGCTTGCTTCCAACTGGCCGGATTGCCGATTCGAATTGCTGTTGCGACTGTTTCCGGATGTTCCACTATCTTACCGTAAACAATCGGAGCCGCGCCTTCAGCCTGGAAGCCAAGCATCCTGGGCAGCTCGGTATGATTTTTTTCCGACCATTCTTTGTAGCCTTTCCAGTAAGCGGTGATGTTGCCTGCGTTGCCTACCGGCAGAGAATGATGCGTTGGTGCTTTGCCGAGCGTCTCGATAATTTCGAACGAAGCAGTTTTCTGTCCTTCGATTCTGAATGGATTGATTGAATTAACAATAACAACTTTTGTCTTGTCGCCGATCTCCCGGACAATTTTCAGCGCTTGATCGAAGTTGCCGTCGATCTCGATTACCTTTGCTCCATAAATAAGAGCCTGAGCTAACTTTCCGATTGCGATTTTTCCTTTCGGCAAAATCACGAATGCTTTTAGCCCTGCTTTGGCAGCATAAGCCGCCGCAGATGCGGACGTGTTTCCGGTAGATGCGCAAATGACCGCTTCGGCTTTGTCTTGAACCGCTTTTGTAATGGCGACGGTCATTCCGCGATCTTTGAAAGAACCTGTTGGGTTGGTGCCTTCAAATTTCAAAAATATTTTACACGGAGCTTTAAGTTCTTTTTTTAAATTATCTGCCTCAATTAACGGCGTGTTGCCTTCAAGCAATGTTACTGGCTCGGCTTCTTCCGAAAAGGGAAGATACTCGAAATATTTTTTTATCACACCTGAATATGACATTTCACTGACTTTCATCCGGAGGCTGGTGCGCCTCAGGCATAAAGGTTAATTTTAAAATGTTAGAACAATCTTTCCGAACTGCAGGCGGTTCTCGACCAGTTCCTGAGCTTCTTGAACCTCAGTATAGTTCATCGTTCTGAAAATAATAGCCTTGAATGTTTTTTCACTGAGAAAGTTAATCAGTGTAAAGAGCCGGCTTTTACTCGCCATGGTACTTCCATAAATAGTTAATTGTTTTGAGAAGACGTAACGGAGGTCTGTTACCGCATCAAAACCGGTTGTGGCTCCGCATGTGACAATTCTTCCGCCGCGTTTTGCGGATAGAATGCTCTCGTTCCATGTTGCTTTACCTACATGCTCGAACACAATATCGACGCCGTGCTTGTCGGTGAGTCGCCTGACGCCTTGAAAAATACTTTCTGAACTATAATTTATTACATCGTCGGCACCGATAGCGCGAGCCTTTTCAAGTTTTTCATCCGAACCAGCGACGGCGATGACCCGCGCGTTAAACAACTTCGCGATTTGTATTGCCGCTGTTCCAACTCCGCTGCCTGCTCCGAGAACAAGAACGTCATCCCCCGGTTGAATCTTAGCCTTGTCAACGAGCATTTGATAAGCGGTAATAAACACGAGTGCGGACGCGGCGGCGTCTTCAAATGAAACATTATCCGGAAGCTTGAAAATGTTTTCCCGTTTTGACGTAACAAGTTCAGCATCAACTCCGTCGCAGTGCTCGCCTAGGATTTTGTAATCGGCACAGAGATTATCTTTTCCATTCAAGCATTGCTCACATCGACCACATGAAGTCGAAGGTGAAATTAAAACACGCTCTCCAATCTTCAGATCATATATTTCATTTCCGATGTCTGCGATTGTTCCAGCTCCATCAGATCCGAGTATCAACGGAAGCGGTAGCCTCACGTTTCTAAAACCGTTGCGAACCCAAATATCAAGATGGTTTACAGAAGTCGATTTTATTTTTACAAGCACTTCATCTGATTTCGGGACAGGAGCATGGATTTCGTCGACTACGACTTTGTCGATACCACCATGCTCATGAATGCGAATTGCGTGCACGTTAACCAACTAAGACTGAGCCGCCGTTGACATTAAGAATCTCTCCGGTAACGTGGCGCGCAAGGTCCGAAGCGAGAAATACAATTGGGCCTGCAATATCTTCAGCGGTTGGGATTCTTCCCAGCGGGATCGCACGGCGAACTTCCTCTCTATAATTTTTATCATTAAGCGCTTCTGCGCTCATTTCAGTGTCAACCCATCCGGGTGCGACACTGTTTACACGGATATTGAAGGGACCGAGTTCTGTCGATAAACTTTTTGTCAACGAAATGATTGCTCCTTTCGTCGCTGCATAATGAGAATGCGATGCTTCTCCGCGTTGGCCCGCAGTCGAGGAAAGATTTACGATTCTTCCTTCCCCTTGCTTCTTCATTATCGGAACGACATATCGGCAGAAAAGAAATGTGCCTTTCAAATTTAAGTCCATCGTTTCATCCCAAACCTTTTCATCCATGTTATCTATTTCGCCATAGGTCCAAATTCCGGCATTGTTCACGAG
>JBAPNE010000050.1:0-5524 GCA_049278975.1 Candidatus Kryptoniota bacterium | reverse complement strand
TGATAAAGCAGCTCGTGCCTCAGGCACAAACTATTGGACTAATGTGGAACCAAACCAAAGTGAATGCCTCGGATATTATGCCGAAGATAGAGCGCGCAGCGACTTCTATTGGGGTAAAAGTGGTAATTGAAGATGTGGAGGACATTAGAGATGTTTCACAAAAATTCCGAGATCTAAGCGACAACTATCATATACAAGCTTTGTGGGTTTTTCAAAATGATGATATTGTTGGAAGCTCATTAGGAAGAGACTTTTTAATCAAAAATACCACTGTTGGGGGAATTGCGCTTTTTGCTCCGAACACAGATTGGGTTTCCGCTGGCGCCTGTGCAACTCTTATGAGTGAAGGAGGAACCGTTAAACTTTTCGTCAACAAGAAGACAATAACAGCTCTCGGAATAAATATTCCGGAAAAATTTATTCCTGACACACAATTTCTTGCAACAAACTAAGGCTCGCTTCGAGCAAAGCCAAAAGGGAGCAGCATGGATACAAACCAGAGTCTTAAAAATCTGAACTTGCGCAAAAAGTTTTTGGTTGTCCTAACAGCAATAGTTCTTTTTGCGTGGGTTCTCTTTTTCATTTATTCAAGATATTCGTTGAATGCTACCGAACAGGAGTTCAATGACAAGGCTACGCTGCTGGCCCAAACTATGGGGGCACAGTCGCAATTCGGATTGATGATGGGCGATACTGGTGGGCTCACCGATGCTCTAAAGAATGTCGTCGGCGCGGGAGACGCTACAGCCGGCGCATTTTATGATCCGAGCGGAAAGCAGCTTGCCCAGGTGAACTTTGATAACGTTAATTGGTCTCAGCCGGATTTCGCATCGACTACTCAATCAGTTCAGTCGGTGAGAATGAGGAATGGCATGCCGGTTATTGTTGCAATTATGAGAATAACTAATCAGGCAACTCGTCAGAATTTAGGTTATGTTGCTATATCCATTTCTTCTCAATCATTAGAATCGGAAAAGGTCAGCAGCCTCATTATCTCGATCGGCTCCCTGGCGATATTTGCCATATTCGGCTGGCTTGCATTGATTCTCCTTAGAAATGCTGTGATCAATCCGGTTGAGTCCCTCAAGCGATCTGCACAAAAGGTTGCAGCTGGAGACTTCGATGTTAGAGTTGAACTTAACCAAAGTGATGAGATCGGAGAATTAGCCGTTGCTTTTAACGTGATGATAGAAAATAACAAGAAATCGCTGGACGAGATAAGTTTGCAAACGCAGCAGGCCGAAGAGGCACAGAAATTAGCCGAAAAGATGCAGCAAGAATCTGAAGAGCGACAGGATTATCTCAAAGCTCAATTTGGGAAAATATCGGAAGTTGTAGAATCGGTTACTAAGGGTGATCTTACAAAAGAGCTGCAGATCGAAAATGAAGATGAAGTTGCAGTGCTCATGCAGAAAATCAATCAGATGATTCGTGATTTGAACTCGCTCATCGGTGAAGTTCATATTGCGGGCGACTCTCTCGCGGAGGCGTCAATCCGGATTTCCTCCGCCGCTGAAGAAATGTCCACCGGCGCAGGCGAACAGGCGAACCAAACTCGCGAAGTTGCGACTTCCGTTGAACAGATGTCCAAGACAGTAATCGAATCGTCAAGGAGCGCTAGCGAAGCTGCCAATATGGCTAAGAAAGCTTCCGATCTTGCGAACGTCGGAGAGAAAGTGTTCCAGGAAACCATCGGTGGAATGACGAAGATCGCCAACCTTGTAAAAAAATCGGCGGAAATTGTCGATACACTTGGCAAATCGAGCGCGCAGATTGGCGAGATTATACAAGTTATTGACGATATAGCGGATCAGACAAATCTTCTTGCTCTTAACGCTGCAATTGAAGCGGCGAGGGCCGGCGAGCAAGGCCGCGGGTTTGCTGTCGTGGCAGACGAAGTTCGTAAACTGGCTGAGCGTACAACTTCAGCCACGAAAGAAATCGCTGGAATGATAAAGCGAATCCAGCAGGAGACGACTCAAGTTGTCATGGCTATGACCGAAGGTAACACCGAAGCAGAGAACGGTATGAAGCTGGCGGATAAAGCAGCGGAATCTCTGACGGAAATTATTTCTTCAGTCAACGGTGTTGTCGGCATGATCAACCAGATAGCGGCTGCGTCACAAGAGCAGTCTTCCGCGAGCGAACAAATTTCTCATAATGTCGAAAGTATTTCTTCTGCTGCAGGTCAAGTCTCTAATGCGACAGTAGATCTCGCGCATACCGCAGAAAATCTAAACGGATTGACCGAGCATTTGAGAGAGTTGATAGAACGGTTCCACCTCGATTCTAAATTGCAGCAAAAAGGTTCATACGCTGTTCGAGAAAACGGGAAAATCGTTTCTGTTCATGACAAACGGAAATTTGAAGCCGGAGACACAAGAAGGAAATAAAAAATGAATATGTCTGCACAATCAACTGAAACGATTTATCAGTTAGTAAGCTTTGTCGTGGAGAGAGAGGAATTTGGAGTTGACATTCTAAAGGTGCAGGAAATCATTCGCACTGTCGAGATTACTCGTGTTCCGAAGTCGCCGGAATTTGTCGAAGGTGTTATTAACCTTCGTGGAAAAATTGTTCCGGTCATCGATCTTAGAAAACGGTTCGCCATTCCAGAAAAAAAGCATGATAACGAAACTAGAATTATAGTGGTTGAGCTGCCAGATAAAGTGGTGGGATTCCTTGTTGACAAAGTCAAAGAAGTTATTCGTGTCGAGAAAAGTATTATCGAACCGCCACCCGAGCTTACTACAAATATCAATGCGAACTATATTACCGGGGTTGCGAAACTTCAAGACAGGCTGCTTATCCTGCTCGATCTAGACAAAGTCCTTTCTTCCGACGAACAAGAACACCTTGCCGAAGTCGGTCAAGAATAAAATGAATAGAAATTCAATTTAGAAACCCACTAATACGAGGCAGGCAACCGTGAACTGGTTAAACAATATTCGTCTTTCATTAAGAATCACTTTCTCCTTCGGTGCGGCAGCAGCAGGTTTGTTATTGGGGGCTTTTTATATCACCGGGAAGATGGCGCAATTAAGTGATGGTGGTACATTAGAGAATGAATTCTGGCTGATGACGTACTTTTTACTTGCCGCGATCATAATAACAGCGTTTATTTGGTATCGTTCTCTGACTGTGCCACTTCGGCTTCTTACTGATGCAACTCGCAAAATATCCGCCGGCAACTGGGGTACGCAGGTTCCCATCAAGTCGAGGTCTGAGTTTGGAATGTTAGCAGAATCTTTTAATGAAATGTCTGCTGACATAGCGAGATTTGTAGCATACCTTAACGAAGTCGGGAATCCGGTATATGCGATTGACAGAGATTACACTCTTCGTTTTGCGAACATAGCATCTCTTAAGTTTGCAGGAGTAAAAAGGGAAGATGTTATTTCTAAAAAGAAATGTTACGATGTCTTTAAGCTTTCGTTATGCCGCACCGCGGACTGCCCGGTGAACAGAGCATGGATGGGTCGGAAGATGATAGCGGGAGAATCTTTTGCGAGTCCGCAAAGTACCCGAACGCCAGTTCTTTTTCAGGCATCGTCGGTCGTAGAGAGCGATGGGCAGGTGACTCGTGGTGTCGAGGTCCTGACCGATATTACAGATATGAAGAACTTCTCGAACAAAATTGAAGCAGAACGCAAATACCTTTCTGAAAATGTTAATATCCTGCTTGAAAAAATGGAAAAGTTTGCATGCGGCGATTTAACCATAAGTCTCACAACAAAGAAAAACGATGAGATTGGGAAACTATATTCCGGGTTCAACAAAGCAGTGGAAAACATACGTGAGATGCTCGAGCAGGTAATCCAAACTGTCGAATCAACGGCAAGCGCATCTTCGCAGATCAGCAGCTCGACAGAAGAACTTGCCAGCGGAGCGCAAGAGCAGTCTATGAACACCAACGAAGTTTCGGCAGCCGTTGAGGAGATGACGAGAACGGTACTGGAAAATTCCAAGAACGCCACTTACACGGCAGAAGTTGCAAAAAAGAACGGAGCCGTTGCAAAGGAAGGCGGCAGCGTCGTGGAACAGACGATTAAGAAGATACGCGATATTGCGGAGGTGGTACAAAAATCTGCAGCGACCGTGGAGCAGCTTGGAAGATCAACGCAACAAATCGGAGAAATAATTCTCGTAATAGACGATATTGCTGATCAAACAAATCTGTTGGCGCTCAACGCTGCGATCGAAGCGGCTCGCGCGGGAGAAGAAGGAAGAGGCTTTGCAGTCGTGGCAGATGAAGTTAGGAAACTTGCTGAAAGAACTACACAAGCGACAAAGCAAATAGCCGCTATGATCAAGAATGTGCAGAGCGACGCGAGTCAGGCTGTCGATTCGATGAAACACGGCAATGTAGAAGTTGTCGAGGGAATCAAGCTTGCAGATAGAGCCGGCGTATCTTTAAAAGATATAGTTGATAATACTCAACAAGTTGTTGACATGATGATGCAGATCGCGGCTGCAAGCGAGGAACAATCGTCAACAAGCGAAGCGATTGCAAAAAATATTGAGGCAATTTCCACCGTCTCTGTAGATTCTGCCAGTGGAATTTCGCAGATTGCACGTTCGGCTGATGATCTTAACAGACTCACCGAGAGTCTTCAATCTCTGGTTTTAAATTTTAAAGTGAACAAAGAAGACATGAAACATAGCAACCGTTCTTTCTCGGGTATGCCGGGGGCGCAGAATGTGGACGAAGCTAAGGCAAAAGTATAGTGGATGGTTAAATGATGCCCGCCGAAGATAAATCGAAGATTCCTTTTGCCGAGGGTGAGGTAAAAGAACAAGTGGACATGAAAAAGAGAATAAAAGTTGAAGTGTCCCAGGATGGTTATGAGGCGTATGTTACAATAGATGAACCGGACTTGCAGCCTACAAGCGTCCAAGCTGCATTGGAAGCATACGGTGTGGTTTATGGTCTTGACAGCAATACAATATTTGAAGCCCCCGCGAAAATAATTGGCGCTCGGGTTCTCGTGGCTGTTGGGTCACGCCACGATGATGGAAAAGATGCATGGTTTGAAAAAACTAAAAACCGTGAGGAATCCGAGGCGGAAAAGAAATTTGGGATTGCCAATATTTATGCGGGTGAAATAATCGGAATTATCCACAAGCCTACGCCCGGAAGCGTCGGCGTCGATGTTTATGGAAAGAAAGTCCAGCCGAAACAAGGGAAAAAAATAAATATTTTCGCCGGGGCGAATATAAAACGTACCGAGACAGATGATCAGATAACTTTTGAAGCGGCCACCGATGGAAATCTACGCATCAGCAGCTCAAGCATTGAGATAGTGACTGAACACATTATTCGAGTTGATGTCGATTATTCTAACGGTGAGATAGAGTATGCAGGCGCATTGAAAATATATGGCGACGTCAAAGGAAGCGGAAGTCTGAAAGTAAAGCACGATGTCTTTATACAAGGCTCGGTTGAGGACGCCAAGATAATTTCCGGTGGAAATGTCACTGTGAAAGGAAGCTTCGTGGGACGCGGTGATGGTCTAATCAGAGC
>JBAPNE010000049.1:0-15198 GCA_049278975.1 Candidatus Kryptoniota bacterium | reverse complement strand
CACCTATGGAGGCTCCGGCGACCGTAGGCTCAGATGAAAAAGGAGGTCCGCGATGCATGACTTTATTGAATACATCATCAAGAAATTGGTGGACAAACCTGACAGTGTTCAGTTAGCTCAAGAAGAGAACGAAGCCAACAAGGTGGTCTTTCAACTGAAGGTCGATCAAGAAGATGTCGGCAAAGTGATCGGCAAGAAGGGAAGAACCGCCAACGCAATTCGGACTCTCTTAAGTGCCATTGCCGCCCGCGAAGGTAAACGCGCGATGCTGGAAATAATCGACAAGCAGTAAAGCACAGCACGCCCGCTCTTACACTTCTTGTGAATGGAATTTCCGACCAAATTCGGAAAATGCGGTAAAATAGTTTAGCTATGACAAAATGAGAATCGATATTATCACGGCATTTCCGAAAATATTTTTGAGCCCTATCAATGAAAGCATGTTGAAGAAGGCACAGGAGCGCGGCGTCGCGGAGATCGTGGTCCATGACCTTCGCGAATGTGCGCACGATAAACATAAGACCGTCGATGATTCGCCTTACGGCGGCGGGGCGGGGATGGTGCTGAAGCCGGAACCTGTTTTTGAATCTGTCGAGAAACTATTTGCCGAACGAAATTATGACGACGTGGTTCTTCTTACCGCTGATGGAGAAACATTTGAGCAATCAACGGCGAATGATTTGTCGTTGGAACAAAATTTGATTTTTATCTGCGGGCATTACAAAGGTGTCGATGAACGAATCAGAGAACATCTTGTTACAAGAGAGATCTCGATTGGAGATTATGTGTTAACCGGCGGAGAAATCGCAGCGCTCGTAATTATCGATTCGATCGTCAGGCTTTTACCCGGTGCGCTCGGAGACAGTGAAAGTGCGTTGAACGATTCTTTTCAAAACGGGCTTTTAGATTCGCCGCAGTTTACAAGACCGGCAGAATACAAAGGTATGAAAGTACCGGATGTTTTGTTAGGCGGTGACCATGAAGAAATAAGAAAGTGGCGGGAAGAAATGAGCCTCGCAAGAACGTCAAAGCGCAGGCCTGATTTGCTTGAAAAAGATTTTATTGAGTCAAAGAGTCACAAGCACCAGGCTTAAATGTTTTATAATACGGAGAATAAAAATGAATAAAATATCTTTGGTTGAAGCAGCGCACTTGAAAACAGATTTGCCGCAATTTCGGGCGGGCGATACTGTCAATGTGCACTTCAAAGTAGTTGAAGGCGATAAAGAACGCATCCAGGATTTCGAAGGAATTGTCATCAATCGCCGCGGAGGCGGTTTGAAAGCAACTTTTACTGTCCGAAAAATTTCAAATGGAGTTGGAGTCGAAAGAATTTTTCCCATGCATTCGCCTCGTATTGCAAAAATTGAACTTATTCGTGGAGGCAAGGTTCGAAGGGCAAAACTTTTCTATCTGAGAGAGTTGGCGAGTAAAGCCGTTCGTCAGAAAACTACATAACCGCACGGAGGCTGGATGTTTCAGTCAACAGAGAATTTCGGACAGCCTGAAGAAGCTCAACCTTGGTCTGAACCAGGTAATAAAGGCTCCCGGTTTTTGGAACAGGCCGATGTGTTCGGCGGCCTTGAAGACATTTACCGAAAAGTGGAAATGGGAGAGCGGCTCGATCGTGAAGACGGGCTAAGGCTTTACAATACAAACAATCTCCTTGCATTAGGCCACCTTGCCAACATGGTACGCGAGAGGATCAATGGCTCGAAAACGTACTTCGTCAAAAATTATGTCCTGAATTATACAAACATCTGTGAGCTCGATTGCAAATTCTGTTCTTTCTATCGCAAGGAAGGGCAGGACGGAGCTTACATGATGAGTCTCGACGAGATATTCAGTAAGATCGAAGAAGAAAAAGAGAACATAACCGAGATGCATATTGTCGGCGGGCTGCACAACGGACTACCTTATGATTATTATCTCGAAATGCTTCGCGGCATAAAAAAGATAAATCCGAAAATTCACATCAAGGCTTTCACTGCCGTCGAAATAGATTTCTTCGCCAGATTATACGGGCTTACGGTTGAAAAAGTCCTGTTGGATTTGAAAGAGGCTGGACTCGATGCGATGCCGGGCGGCGGTGCGGAAATTTTCAGCGAACGAGTAAAGGAAAAAATGTTTGCGGATAAAATCGGTGCCGACGAATGGATCAGCGTTATGAAAACTGCTCATAGACTCGGGATTCCTTCGAATGCCACGATGCTATATGGCCACATGGAAAAAGTAGAAGAGAGAGTCGATCATCTGATTCGTCTCCGCGAAGTTCAGGACGAAACGAAGAGCTTCTTCGCTTTTATTCCGCTTGCTTACCATCCGCATGTGGAGGATTCGACCCAATGGGCAACCGGCGTTGACAATCTCAAGAGCATCGCCGTCGGGAGACTTATGCTGGATAATTTCCCGCACATAAAGGCTTACTGGATTTCGATGGGACCTAAAGTGGCACAGATCAGCCTTGGATTCGGCGCAGACGATCTTGATGGTACAGTCCGGGACGAGAGAGTTTTCCATATGGCCGGTGCATCAACTGAAAGTGCGTTGACAAAACGTCAACTTGTGAAATTGATCAAAGACGCAGGTCGTGTCCCCATTGAACGCGACGCGCTTTATAATGTTATAGAAAGCTTCGCTTAGCAAACATCTAAGCAAGTGAAAAGAAAATCGCAGCAAAGGGATTACGATGTCCGATTCACGATATTCTTCTGAAAAAAAGAAGAGACTCGGCGCAGTAAGTTTTCTGAATACGAAGCCGCTAATCTACGGAATAGAAAAAGATCTTTTCCCGCGCAACTTCCAGTTAACAAAGGCAATTCCTTCCACCCTTGCACTCGAATTGAATACCGGCAAGCTTGACGTCGCATTAATACCAAGCATCGCTTATGCGAAGAATAGTCCGGAACTTCGCATCGTTCCGGAATGCGGAATTATCGCCCATGATGCAGTGAACAGTATTCGTTTGTACTTCAATAAAGATCTAAAAAACATCCGCTCGGTTGCAGTCGATATCAGCTCGATGACGTCTGTCGTTTTAACGAAAATTATCCTCGCCGAAAAATTTGAAGTGAAACCGGAGTTGATCGCCGCAAAACCGGACGTAGATAAAATGCTTGCGACTGCCGATGCAGCGCTTGTGATCGGTGATTCTGCACTTTTTAAGACAGGCGCGACAGATCAAAATTATCTTGATCTTGCAGAAGAATGGAAAGACATGACGGGACTTCCGTTTGTTTTCGCAGTTTGGGCTGGGAGAGAAGGGGCGATCAGCCAGAACGATATTCAATCTATAATTTTCTCCAAGAATCTCGGCTTGGATAATATCGATTCGTTGTGCCATGAAGCCGCGGTTGAGTATAACACGAGCTTTGACTTGGTGAAGTCTTACCTGACGGAAAATGTCCAATTTGATCTCGGCGAAAATGAAATTGCAGGGATGAGACATTTTTTTGAGCTTGCCTACTATCATGGCGCACTTGAATATATGCCTCTTCTCAATTTTTACCCGCTCGAAGCTGCCGCCGAATCTTCCTCTTCAAACTAACCGATTGTAACTATTTCTCCGGAATTCGTAGATTTTGTCATAAAAAGGAGTGCACAAATGAAATGGTTGTTTCCATTCGTTCTATTTTTTACCGTAGTCATTTTTTCTTTTCAGGCTATGGCACAGGGAAATGATACGACATATTCACAACAAAGCGGGGTAATTGATTCGCTAAAGTTGGAGCTTAAGAAAATTGAGAACGCATATCAATCATTCAAAGCTAGAACTGATTCGACGCAACAGATAACAGAGGCTGACCGGGAAGAGCTTGATAAACTTTCGGCCTCGCTTCAAACGATCGGCGAAGAGATCAGAGGATATTCAGACGACGCTGCGAGGCTTGCCGATGAGGCGGCGAAAATTTACGACGTTGAAGAAGCGATCACCAAAAACGGCGATTACACTCTTGAAGACGACGAAGTATCAGGTGGCAATGTGAAAGTTTTGAACGGCGATGCTTTCATCTATGGAACGGTAAATGGCACTCTCATTGTAGTGAACGGCGATGCTTACGTACGCCATGGCGCTAAAATTTCCGGTGACGTTATCGTCGTAAACGGCAATGCGCACGTTAATGACTACGCATCGATTGACGGCAATGTTATTGAACGTCAAGGGAGTGATCTTCAAGAACGAGATTCTTTTGTTCACAGACTGAATTTAATGGAGCATCCAGACATTTGGCAGAACCATGATTTCATTTTCGAGAAACTTGCCGTCAACTACAACAGAGTTGACGGCCTTTTCCTGGGGCTTGGCACAGACAAAGATTATTTCTGGGACGGCGCGGACGATATCTCTCCTTTCGGATTTGCCGGATATGCGTTCAGCCTTCATAAGTGGAGATATCAACTTGGGTTGGACAAATGGTTCGGCAACGAAGACCGATTTGAGCTTGGACTCGAAGGGCACTCGCTCACCGATTCAAAAGATTACTGGATAATTGGGCCGAAGGAGAATTCTCTTTATTCATTTCTCGCTCGCGAAGATTTTATGGATTACTACACGAGGCAAGGGGTGTCGTTCCATGTTGCGCAGTATTATGAAATGAATTCCCGGATTACGCTGAGTTATGACGTCGATAAATATTCCTCGTTGGGAAGGAATACCAACTGGTCGATTTTCGGCGGGGATAAAATGTTTCGCGACAATCCGGACATCACTGACGGATGGATGAGGAGCATCGTGGTCGATGTCGAACACAGGAACTATACCGGCGAAAAGATAAAACGGGGATGGATTGCGGATCTGCATTGGGAGACGACTTTGAACGGCGCTTTCGATTTCAAGGTTCTCACCGCGGATGCCGTTCGTTATCAGCCGCTGTTCAGAGGCTTGCAATTGAACTTAAGATTTAGAGCAGGCACATCGAGCGGCGAGCTGCCGCTTCAGCGATCGTACCAGATCGGCGGGTTCAACACATTGAATGCATTCCCATATAAAGAATTTTCAGGAAACAGGCTGCTGTTGGGAAACTTTGAATTTTTGTTCAATCCGGATTTGTTCAAACGGTCGAGCTTCTTCCCGTTAGATACTGGTACATTGATTCTCTTTGGCGATGTGGGACAAGTACAAGATTGCGGCGCTTCGTCCGGGCTTGCCGGCGGCTGGGGAGTGATAACTTCGAAAGACTTCAAATCTGATTTCGGTGTCGGCATCGGGAGCGATGACGGCGCTGTAAGAGTTTTCGTTGCCTGGACGACGGATATTGCAACTTCGCCGACTTTTGGAATCAGACTTGCGAGGCCGTTTTAATTAGCCATGACCGATGGATATTGGCAATGAGTTTGCAGTTGCACGATGGAATTTATAATCTTGAATGTCAATGTTCCGCAGAGAAGGGAAATAAATGCATTGCGTATATCATACCATATTAGGCGGATAACCGCAATGCGATATTGCAGTAGTTAGCCGACACGCGCTGAGATGGAGGGTCAACCGTGAAGTATAGTCTCATCATCGCTGGCTTTGCTTTGTCTCTTGCGAGTTCACTCTTTGGCCAAGAGATCAAGGGGGCATTGAAACTCTCAGACGGCTTTGAAATACAGGCGTTCCATGGATCAGCTGATGGCGTTATCACGTATTCATCATTTCGTATCCTTCACCACAATCGAATCATATACACCGACACCACTGATAGCGTTGGATATTTCCTGAAGACAAGAAAGTATCCGATGCTAATGCAGTTCTCTGATAATGTGTATCAACTTCTGATTTTATATTCATCTCCGCCCGCTCCTTACCAGGCTCGCCTTCTTGGCTTTAGGAACGACCACCTCTTCCAGAACGAGATCGTGCCCGAGTTCGAGGGTCCACCGAAGGACTTGGCAAGGGATGGCAGCAAGGAATACGCTGGCGTCTTAGACCTTGGCGAAGAATGGCAGAGCTCCTCTACCGACACCACTATGGTGACAAGCTACAATCCTATCCTGTATTACAGAGTAACCCCCTACGGAATCGCGCTAGATAGTGCTTTGACAATCCGTCAGAATCGGATGATATATGGAAAGTTCTATGGCTTTGAATTGACCAATGACCACCCAATTTCAGTGAGCGAGATCGGCTCAAAGTTCGGGCGCGAATATGAGAGGATCATAAAATGAGGCGTGACTTTACTGCGCGCGCGTCGGCTAACAAGCCGGAAGAAGACGCTCGTAATTTTTATATTTGGTTCTCGCTTCATGGCACGAACATTACAAAAGGAGGATCGCGCCACGACTTCTTCCGGCATCACGTTATAGGAAATTGGCGGCGAGACGTGTTGACCAATATTGTCTTACTTATTGATTGAGGGAACAATGACAAGGTATTTTCTCCTTCTTGTAATATTGTCGGGATGCGCAAGCCGAGGCATTGACTACGACTACTCAAATGCCGTTACCATTGCAATCGACCAGAATGCTCTTACTTCCTTCATTAGCACCATAAAGCATATATCGAAAGCACAGGAAGACTCATTTGTTTCAGATAAAAACGGGAAAGTCTATCCGAATCCATTCAGTCCGACTTTGTCTTGGTATTTCACCATTCGGAGAGATTCGTGTCCTGTTTCAGTTTCTTTGACATCTCTTGATTCCCTCCACTCGGCGAAGCTCTTTGAAGGGACTTTAAACAAAGGCATCTACAAAATGTATTTTCCGAATCAAGACAGTATATGCTGGGTTGCCTACATTACCATCAAGGCCGACACGACGCGCAGTTGGCGAGTGATTTATGTCGGAGAATAACATTGCGGAATGTACAGGCCGCCAACTTCCTATAACAACGAGAAAAGAGACGCTCGACAATTGTATATCATGGTACTCGCTTCATGCCGCCCGCATTGGGAAGTCCTCGACGGGCTGCACGGCTTTTTCTGGCTGACGTTATGCGATTATGCCGTCGACACTGCAACCGCTGTTCCATAACACAACACTTCGCTCACTCCGCTCATCAGCTCTGTTGCGTCGTATCAAATGCCGATAACGGCATTTGCTCCAAGCTTCTCCGCGCGCTGTACCATCATTTCAAACGCTTCTGACTTTTGAATTGTGATTTAAGAGGATGTTTCATTCTCCTCAGTTATGTAAATTTGATTGAGCTACTGGAGATATAAAATGGAACATCTAAGAATTACCGGGATTATTTGTGTATGTATTATATTCGCATCGTGTTCAATGCCTAGAATGAAAGTAGATCTTGTACTCACAAACGGCGATTTCTGTACGCTTGATTCGCGAATGCCGGACGTTCTGGCAGTTGCGGTAAATGACGGGCGAATTGTCGCCGTCGGAACAAAAGCCGAAATTGCTGCGCGTTTTGACGGCAAAGCCGAAGTCAATCTTAATGGCGCATTTGTCCTGCCGGGATTAACAGATGGGCACGGCCACATTTCGGATTTGGGATTTAGTTTGACGACACTCGATTTGAGAGATACAAAGTTTCCTGAGGATGTTGCTAAACTGGTACAGGCTGGGGCAGCGAAGTCTGCAGCTGGCGGCTGGATTCGCGGCAGAGGTTGGAACCAGGAAAAATGGCAGAATAGAAACTTCCCAACTCATGAAATCTTAGATAAAGTTGCGCCTGATAATTACGTTTTTCTTGTGAGAGTTGATGGCCATGCGGTCTGGGTGAATAAAAAAGTCTTGGATCTCGCAGGAATCGCGCGTGCCACGAAAGCTCCGAGCGGCGGAAGAATTATAAGAGACAAGAACGGTGATCCCACAGGAGTTTTTCTTGACGCTGCAGTAGATTTAATCGCTTCGAAAATCCCGCCGCCGACTGATTCTGAAGTCGCGAATGCGATTCTTTTTGCAGCTGATACATGCGCTCGATACGGACTGACGGAAGTGCACGATGCACGAATTGACGCACAAACTTTGAGAGTTTATAAGAGGCTTGCAGACGAAGGGAAACTTCGGATTCGGATCTATGCAATGTACCTTGGTACAGACTCAACTTTGCTGGCGATATTAAAAGATGGACCGCTGATTAACTACAAAGAGTTTTTTACAATGCGCTCGGTCAAGGTTTATATGGACGGCGCACTCGGTTCGAGAGGCGCCGCGCTCGTGCAATCTTATACCGATGATTCGGGAAATTACGGTTTGACAGAAATGAGCGAAAAGGATCTTGAGAATTTAACGATTGCGTCGCTCTCAAATGGTTTTCAGGTTTGCACTCATGCCATCGGCGATCGCGCGAACGATATTGTGCTGAATGCTTATGAAAATGCTTTGAAGGTTGCGGGAGTGGATGATCCACGGTTGAGAATTGAGCACGCGCAAGTTTTATTGAGAGAGGATGTGTCTCGTTTCAAAAAGTTAGGAGTGATTCCATCGATGCAGCCGACGCATTGCACTTCGGACATGTGCTGGGCTGAAGCAAGGCTCGGTCCCGAAAGGATAAAATATTCCTACGCGTGGCGGCATCTTCTCGAAGATGGGAATATAATAATTGGGGGATCAGATTTCCCGGTTGAGAGTCCCGATCCTCGGCTCGGAATTTATGCGGCTGTGACGAGGCAGGATTTAAATGGGTTACCGCGAAACTTTGAAGATGCTGAAAAATATTTTGAGATGACTCCCGATGCTGTTAATGACAGTTCCGATTTTGACGGCGGATTTTTCCCAAAGGAAAAAATGACGCTTGAAGAAGCGATGAAAGCATTTACAATTTGGCCGGCATACGGAGCATTTCAGGAAGATAACAAAGGCACAATATCAGTTGGGAAGTACGCGGACTTTACTATTTTAAAAAAAGATTTCAGAACAATTTCGCCGCGAGAAATTCCGGAGGATGAAATATTAGGGACAATCGTCGCTGGAAAACTTGTGTACGCAAGCCCAAACTGGGATGATGGAGCAGCAAAATAATACATATAGTGGCACGCTGTCTCGTTCATTTAGAAAACTTTTAAGGGATAGAAAAGGAAGGTAATATGGATCTGAAAATCGTGACTATCGAGAAACCGGAGGATGTAAATTTTATCCTCGGTCAGGCTCATTTTATGAAGACGGTTGAGGATTTACACGAAGCAATCGTCCAGACCGTTCCGCAAATGAAATTTGGAATTGCCTTCTGCGAATCATCCGGACCGGCACTTATTCGGTTTTCGGGAAATGATGATGATCTCGTCGAACTTGCTATAAAAAACGGAGAGAATCTTTCTGCCGGACACGCGTTTGTAATGTTCATGCGCGATGGATTTCCGGTGAACATCTTAAATACAATTAAAAATATTCCTGAAGTTGCGAATATTTATTGTGCGACCGGAAACCCGGCTCAGGTAATCATCGCTGAAAACGGAGAGGGACGCGGAATTCTCGGTGTAATCGATGGCGTTAAGTCTAAAGGAATCGAAACAGAAGAGGATAAGAAAGCACGCCATGATTTCTTGAGAAAGATCGGTTACAAACTTTAGTACAAAGTAGAAACCTAATTGTCTTTGACACTGGTTATGTAAAGTTGTTTATGCCCGTGTTACGTCATTCCCACGAAAGTGGGAATCCAGAGTTTTATTATTTTTTCTGGATTCCGCCTCAAGTGCGGAATGACATAATGTGTTTGATTCTCAGAAGCCGCCACCTTTGGCGATGGTAATTCACATTTTCGGACTTAGGGTTTTGAGCCTATGAGCCAAGAGCATTCACGTATGAGCTAATTTAGTCGAACTTCTTTTTAAATTTGCCGTCTATAATCATAATTAATGTTGGAGTTTATGAAGAATTATATTTTTTTGTACTTGATTCTGCCGACAATTGTGTTTGCACAAGCGGATACCTTGACGTTAGAACAATGCGTTCAGATCGCTTTGAAACATAATCCGTCGATTCGCTTTGCAGAAGGGGGGCTGGAATCATCCGAATCAAATTTGGAACTGGCAAGGTCATCACTCATGCCGCAGATTTCGGCGCAGGCAGCCGTAACCAGAAATGGTGGTACATTTATTCTTGGGAAAAATGTTTTAGCCGGATATTACGATAATTATAGTACTGGATTTCAAGCCCAGCAATTGATTTTCGATTTCGGGAAAACGATTACGAGAGTTTCAGGATCGGCTGACCTTGTCGACGCGTCTGACCAGGATCTAAGGTCGGCAAGCGAGGATGTTGTCGTCAATACTTACATTGCATATTTCAACTACTTAGCCGCTGAACGTGTCCGCGACGTTGATTCGGAAACCGTCCAGCAAGCAGGGGACCATCTCAAGCAAGCACTGGGTTTTTTCAAAGCTGGTACAGCACCGCAGTACGATGTTGTCAATGCAGAGGTAACTGTTGCAAATGCAAATGTTAATTTGATTCAGGCTGAAAACAATTTGAAGATTACCCGTGTGCAGCTTGAAAATGCAATCGGTCAGAAATTGCCGGAAAACTTTGCGCTCTCGGATATTTTGGAGGTCTCGTATGTGAACATTGATATGGATGCTGCGATTGATACGGCGTTGAAGAACCGTCCTGAACTCCTTTCAAGTCAGGCACAAGTTCAAGCCAGCAAACAGTTTTTAGCTTCTGCGTGGACTGCAAACCTGCCGAACGTTTCTGCTTCAGGCGGATATAACTGGCGTAATCTTACTCCTCAGCCTTTATACAGCGGCTGGAATTTAGGAATCACCTTGTCGCTCCCTATTTTTCAAGGCTTTGCACTCGACGCGGGTATAGACCAAGCGAAGGCAAACCTTAAATCCGCGGAAGCGTCTAATGATTTAGTGATACAATCATTATATTTGGATGTTCAGCAACAAGAGTTTGCATTGCAAGAAGCGATCGAAAGTATTCAAGCTTCAAAGAAATTAGTCGAGCAAGCGGATGAAGCTCTTCGGCTTGCGGTCGGAAGATACAATTCGGGGATTGGTACCGCGCTTGAAACCACTGATGCTCAAATAGCGCTGGCAAATGCCCGGATTACCTACATCCAATCACTTTACAATTATAATGTTTCGTATGCGAGGCTCGAGCGCGCGATGGGAACCATAAAGTAAAAATGAGAATGACGAGATGAAAAAGAAGAAGACAATTATTACGGCAGCGATTATCGCACTTGCAATAATTGGCGGAGTCGCATTTTTTGTTTCAAACGGGAAGTCAGAAGATCCCAAATGGCTGACATTGAAAGTGTCCCGCGGGGATCTCGATGTCGTGGTTACGGCCACTGGCACACTTGCAGCAGATACAACTCTTCAAGTTGGAACGCAAGTATCGGGAACAATTGCGCAGCTATATGCGGACTGGAATTCGGTCGTGAAAAAAGGACAGGTGATGGCGAAATTAGATACAACGTTTCTCTGGGCAAGCGTTGAGGTTGCGCAATCAAATTTGCAAAAGGCTAAGGTCGCGGCTGATCAGGCAAAAGTTAATTTCGATAGAGTGAAGCAGTTATTTGACCGCAATCTCGATTCCCAATCCGATTATGATACGGCCTTATCGACTTACGAAAGTGCAGAAGCAGATGTCAGTGGTGCGCAAACAGCTCTTGATCAGGCGCACATAAATTTAAACTATGCGACAATCAGAGCTCCGATAAACGGTATCGTGGTTTCAAGAAATGTTGACGTCGGACAGACGGTTGCAGCGGGTTTCAATACGCCTCTTCTTTTCACGGTAGCAAATAATTTGCATCGCATACAAGTTCAGGCGGCCGTTGATGAGGGTGATATCGGAAATGTAAAGGTCGGTCAAAACGTCATGTTCACGGTAGATGCTTATCCGAGTGATGTTTTCCATGGAAAGGTTTCACAAATAAGATTGCAATCTATATTGGTACAAAATGTAGTGGAATATACGGTAATAATAGAATGCCCGAATGCAGATTTAAAATTAATGCCGGGTATGACGGCGAATATAACGATTGATGTTGCAGAAGCAAAAGACGTTCTAAAGGTTCCGACAACAGCTTTGCGGTTTACACCTCCGCCAGAATATCTGAATCAACTTATGAGTCAGCTTCCGGATTCAATCAAGCACAAAATTCAGCAACGAAGAAATCAAAACGCCGGCGGCAATGCTGGTACGGGATTCGGCGGAGGAACGAATAGCGGAATTGGCGGTGGCGGGTCGAATGCTCAAACTCGAGATTTGACTCCGGGAAGTTACTTTGTAGTTTGGACAGTTAGCGGTAAGGAAATAAAACCGGTGAGAATTTTGATCGGCTTGTCGGACGGGACCAATACTCAAGTTCAGGGCGCCCTGAAAGAAGGCGACGAGGTAGCTGTCGGAACCCTGACCCAAACCGCTGCGCAACAAAGTAATCCGTTTGCAGGTGGCCAGAGGAGATTCTAAAGCTATGGCCGAGTCGATAATCTCTGTAAAGCACATAGTCAAGATTTATAAAATGGGTGACTTTGAAGTCCACGCGCTTCGCGGAATTAGCCTCGACATTAACAAGAGCGAGTTTGTTGCTATCATGGGTGCAAGCGGTTCCGGCAAATCAACCTTTATGAATGTTTTAGGGTGCCTCGATACGCCGACGAGCGGCGAGTATTTCTTAGATGGTATCGAAGTCGCAAAAATGGATCGTGATGAGCTCGCTCGGCTCAGAAATAAAAAATTAGGATTTGTTTTTCAGGCATACAATCTTTTGCCAAGAACAACCGCGCTGGAAAATGTTGAGCTGCCGCTTCTTTATTCAAATTCAGTTTCGTCATCTCAACGAAAAGAGAAAGCGCTCGAAGCATTGAATGCAGTTGGACTTGCCGAGCGGGCAAATCACTATTCAAACCAACTTTCTGGAGGACAGCAGCAGAGGGTAGCAATCGCAAGATCTCTTGTGAATGATCCAGTCGTCATTCTTGCTGACGAACCGACCGGAAATTTAGACACGCGAACGAGCGTCGAGGTTATGGAAATTTTTCAGAAATTAAACGAACGCGGAATCACTGTTGTCCTTGTAACGCACGAGATGGACATTGCTCAGTACGCCCAAAAAAATGTCGTATTCAAGGACGGGAAAATAAACAGGCTTGTCACTGTTGATGATAGAAAAATTGCTTCTGAAGAATTGCCAAAGATTCCTGTATTAGAAGAAGAGTTAGAACAATGAACCGTATTGTGCATGAATATTTTACTGCAAACCTTTTGGATTTTGTGGAGTAGAACAATTTGTCATGAAAATTCTCAATATATTAAAAATCGCCTACCGTTCACTTGGCAGAAATAAACTTCGCTCATTTCTGACGATGTTAGGAATCATTATTGGTGTCGCGGCTGTGATTGCAATGCTTGCAATCGGTCAAGGAGCAAGTAACGCAGTCAAAGCGCAAATTGCATCTCTGGGAACAAACATGCTGATCGTTTTTCCGGGCGCGTCAAATCAAGGCGGGGTCAGAACACAAGCGGCGACATTTACTCGGTTCACGGAAGATGATGCACTCGCGATCAGCAAACAGTGTCCAGCAGTTCAATATGTAACACCAGTGGTAAGAACAGTCCAACAAACTATTGCAAATAACCAAAATTGGCGAACGGCCATTTGGGGTGGTTATCCAAACTATTTTGACATAAGAGCATGGCCTCTCCAGAGCGGTAATTACTTTACTGGATCGGATGAACGTGGTGAGACAAAGGTGTGTATTGTCGGCCAGACCATTGTGACGAATCTGTTCGGGCAGAATGCGGTTCCTGTCGGTGAGACAATCCGGATTGGAAACCTTCCTTTCAGAATCATCGGTGTTCTATCGGCAAAAGGCCAGGATGCAAGCGGTAACGATCAGGATGATATTATCATTGCCCCCTTTTCGACGGTTCTGAAAAAACTTGTCGGTGGAATTTACGCAAATGTGATTTTTGCTTCAGCGATATCTTCTGATGCGATTAATGAGGCAAGCAACGAGATCACGGCGCTAATTAGAGATAGACACAAGCTAACGGCATGGGAAGCAAATGATTTCACGGTAAGAACCCAAACGGAAATTGCAAGCACGGCGGATGCTACCACAGAGACCATGACGCTTTTACTTGCGAGCATCGCTGGGATATCGCTCGTGGTAGGCGGGATCGGAATTATGAATATCATGCTCGTCTCCGTTACAGAACGCACGCGGGAGATAGGAATAAGGATGGCAGTTGGAGCACGAGGCAACGATGTCTTGACACAATTCTTAATCGAGGCATTGACCTTGAGTTTTGCCGGCGGACTTATTGGCATCGTACTAGGAGTTCTAACTTCCCAATTTGTTTCTAATCTTCAGAAGTGGCCGATAGTTATTTCACCGCAGTCGATTGGCCTGGCGTTTGCCTTCGCGGCGGCAATCGGAATATTTTTTGGATGGTATCCCGCTCGAAAGGCAGCAAATTTGAATCCGATTGAAGCCCTTAGGTACGAATAGCTACTATTATCCCATCTTAAGATAGCATCAACTCTTCACAGGATTGTGTTCCTGCAAAGATTTCCTTGATTTAGGATTTCCAGCACTATAAACTAAGTCTACAACCAATGAGTGAAGGCTGGTAATCGTAATGGATATTTCTTACAGGAAATTTATTTTCGGCGTAGTACTATGCTCATGTCTCATGCTGGCACACAGTTCATTTGCCTTTGTAAGAAATATAGGTAAGGCAAGCGACGACACAACCGTCACTCATCCACAATCTTCATATTCATCAAGCGATAGTCTCCCGATAAATTTGAATGACGATTACTTGCCAAAGTGGTACGATATGATTACGCGAATACCGGGAGATTGGCTCGAGTATTCGGAAGAGACCTTCCAAGTGAAAAACATTCCTGCGATTATGGGGATGGCTGGAGCGACTGCGGCTTTGGTCGTAACGGATCGTCAGTGGTGGCAAACCGAAAAGAAATGGTACGACGAGTCTCCGGATTTTCACAAATTTAGTGACTGGATGGTTTTTACAGGCGACGGAAGATTTCAATTCGGGATAGTGGGTGCATTTGCGGCGTACGGTTTTGCGTTTGGTGATGTGCGTTCTCTTAGAACTGCCAGTGAATTGACGGAAGCTATACTTGCTTGCGGCGGAGTGGTTCAATTGTTGAAACACGTAACGGGGAGGGAAAGCCCTTTCGTCTCGACAAAGCGCACCGGTGCTTGGAGATTTTTTCCAAATCAAATTCAATACTCGAAACACGTTCCACATTATGATGCGTTTCCATCTGGTCATCTTGCAACAGCAACTACGACCCTCATAGTGATTGCTGATAATTATGAGGAAATA
>JBAPNE010000048.1:0-5455 GCA_049278975.1 Candidatus Kryptoniota bacterium | reverse complement strand
CCATTCGCTTCATCTTTTTGCTCGGTCACCGAGGATTCTTCCGATTGTGTATCGTGGTGATTTTCTTCAGGCGATGTATCTTTCGATTTCTTATCTGGCCCGTGTGACTTTCTTTCACGCCGGTCGTCCGTATTTATTTTATGGGCGGAGAAGAATTCTTTGTACAGAGCACCGTCTTTATCCCTGAAATATTCGTTGATACTGAGAACTATTCGCTTCCCTTCCTTATCGAACTCGATAACTTTCAACTTCAGTATCTCGCCAGCTGGAAAGTGAGCCACATAGTTTTTCAAACTCATGGGTGCCATGTGAGAATGCGGCACAAAACCATCGACTTCGCCGGGAAGTTCAACGATAGCGCCTTTCTCAATGTGTCTTACGAGTTTGCCTTCGACCTCCGAGCCAACTTTAAAAGCTTCCTCGAATTTATCCCAAGGATTTTCAAGAGCTTGTTTATGACCGAGCGAAATTCTTCTCTGTTCCTTATCTACAGCCAAAACGATGACATCAATCTCGTCTCCCCGCTTAACTATTTCTCCTGGATGACGAATCTTCTTCGTCCATGAGAGATCCGAAATATGTATCAACCCGTCCACTCCGCTCTCAAGCTCAACAAACACGCCAAAGGCTGTGAGATTGCGAACGATGCCTTTGTGCTTCGAATCCTTTGGATACTTTTCTATAAGCTGTTCCCATGGATCAGGTTCGAGCTGCTTTATTCCGAGCGATAGCTTCTTGTTCTCCCGGTCAAGACTGAGAATAACCGCTTCGACTGTCTGTCCCATCGAAACTTTTTGAGATGGATGTTTTATATGCTCCGTCCAACTCATCTCAGAAATATGGATAAGTCCTTCAATACCTTTCTCGATTTCGACAAAGGCACCGTACTCTGTCAGCGATACGACTTTACCGCTGACTTTCTGTCCCACTTGATATTTGTCCTCGATACTCTTCCAAGGTTCCGGCTGCAACGCCTTCATCGAAAGAGAAATCCGTTTCTTTTCTTCGTCAAAGTCGGTAACGGCAACCTGGATTTTCTGATCTAACTTGACAATTTCCGAAGGATGATTTACCCTGCCCCATGAAAGGTCGGTAATGTGAATCAAGCCATCGACGCCGCCAAGATCGACAAAGACTCCGAAATCGGTCAATGCTTTGACAGTTCCTTCTAGAATAAGTCCCTTTTCCAATTTCGATAGGATTTGTTTCCGTTGTTCCTCAAGTTCGGCTTCCAACAATGCCTTATGGCTAACCACAACATTTTCTGCCGCTTCATTTATTTTTACAACACGGAAATCCATTGTCTTCCCAACGAACGAATCAAAATCTCTCACTGGTTTCACATCAACCTGCGAGCCGGGCAAAAATGATTCAAGTCCTAACAGATTTACGATCAAGCCGCCTTTCACACGGCGCAAAACCGTCCCTTGTAACACCGTTTGGTTTTCGTGCGCACCGACAATTCGGTCCCAAATCCTGATGAAGTCCGCTCGACGCCTCGACAAAACAACCTGGCCATCCTGGTCCTCAACACTATCGAGAAATACCTCGACTTCGTCGCCTGGTTTAAGCTCACTTAAGTCTGGAAATTCGATCTTCGGCACCAACCCTGAAGATTTAAATCCGATATCAACAATGACATCGTTCTCAGTAAAACCTATGATTCTTCCTTTTACGATTTCGCCCGCATCAAACTGCTTCAGGCTCCTGTCATAAAGATCCACCATTTCTTTAAGCTCGGCTTCGCTATAAGGCGAATCTTCACCAGCTAAAAGTTTTACCTTGACCGTCTGTGGTTTCGTCGTTGTTGTTTCATCAGGACTTTGCATGAGCATCGTATCTGTGAACTTTTCTTCTTCTGCCATTAAATCTCTCCTTCGACAGTCCGACCATGGCTGCGACCGGACCAAATAAAACATTTGTCGCTCGACATCAAACAAACGCCGCCGGTAAGTTCAATGCGAGGTATAATATTTTTGTTTGACATTAGTTAATTAGGGCGGCTTATTTCAAATCTTCAATTTTTAATTTTAAGTCGTTAATTGCGGGTTCTAAATTTAAAATCGATTGTTTAACCTTTTCCATGAGCCACTGCGGAGTGGAAGTTGCGCCCGTAACGCCGACACTTTCCGCGTTCTCGAACCACTGCACCTGAAGCTCGTTCTCATTTTCAACGAAGTATGATGATTGATTTTCTTCTTTGCAGATTTCGAATAGCACTTTGCCGTTCGAGCTGTTTCTGCCAGCGACAAATATGATAACATTATTTTGAACTGAAAACTCTCTCAACTTCTTGTCTCTTCCGGAAACCTGTCCGCAAATCGTATCCTTAGCGAGAAAATTCGTCGCGATATCTTCCATTGTACCGACGACAAGGTCTTTTACTTTTCTCGACAATGCCTCTTTAATCGCATAGAAAGTCGGTTTGTCCATCGTTGTCTGAGAGAAGAGAACCGTCTTGCGGCTGAAATCTATTTTCAGTAAAGCTTCCTCGACCGACTTGACAACGATCGCTTCGTCATTACAAACTCCGCGCAAGCCGATAACTTCAGCGTGGTCCTTCTTTCCAAAAATTACAACTTGATAGTGATCGTCATAAAACTTTTTTATTCTCTCCTGAAGTTTCGTAACGACAGGGCATGTTGCATCAATAATTTCTAAGTTATATTTTTTTGCGATTTCATATGTTGACGGTGGTTCGCCGTGTGCCCGGATCAAAACCTTTGCATCTTTTATACTCTCCAGATCAGAATGCGAAATCGTCTTCAATCCCTTTTCACCAAGACGTTCAATCTCTTCCGGATTGTGAATTATGTCACCGAGCGAATAAAGCTTGTTTGTGTTGGCAAGCTCCGCCTCTGCAAAATCAATCGCCCGGACAACTCCCCAGCAGAATCCACTATTCTTGTCTACTGTGACCTTCACTTTCTTTCAATCCCCTCTAATGTTACCATCGTATCGTTTGCAAGACTAAAAATCTTCCCGACCTGTTCTTCGATCGTAAGATTCGTCGTATCTATTTCAATCGCATCATCGGCTTTTTTCAAGGGACTATTCTCACGGGTCGAATCTTTCATATCTCGCTCCTTCATCTCGCGGACAACTTGAACGATCGGCAGCTCCACCCCACTTGCAGAAAGCTCCGCCTGCCGGCGACGAGCGCGTTCCATGATGTCAGCCGTCATAAAAAATTTCAAATCAGCGTTTGGAAAAACAACCGTGCCAATGTCCCTTCCGTCAACCACGCAGCCTTTTTTCGCCCCGATCTCACGCTGCTTCTCGACCATAATCTGCCTCACACCCTGATATGAACTTATCAAGCTCACATTCTGTGTAACTTCCTCCGACCTTATTCTTTCCGTTACATCTTTGCCATCGAGAATAACGTTAAGCTTACCGTCATTATCAATAAACATTATGTCGGAATCGGCAGCCGATTTTACAATCTCTTTTTCATTTGAAAGATCGATATGGGATCTAAGAATTTTTAATGTGAACGCCCGGTACATCGCGCCCGTATCGACATAGAAATACCCCAGTTTTTGTGCTACAAGTTTCGCGGTAGTACTTTTACCGGAACCAGCAGGACCGTCGATTGCAATGAGTATTTTTCTCAAACCTTTCCTTTTCATTGCGCCGGAGGGCGCAGTTATACATTATAAGGGTTGTAAATTTAACTTTTGGGAACCAAACAATCAACGCCATACACCTAAAAAGGCACGAAGACGACAATATGCTTTTATGAATCCTTTACGGATTAAAACTTTTTCCTTGCGCTGTGAGCGCCTGTTTCCGAGTTATGATGATTACACTTTCTTAAACGCCCAGTGCATCAGCTCTTTCATTGTTGGCCGCTTGCCGTAAATCAAAATGCCAATCCTGAAAATTCTTCCTGCGGCTATCATGCAAAAATAAGTTGAAGCGATAAGAATAAGGGTCCCAACCACCAGCTCCCACGTATCGGGAGATTGTACCGGAATTCTGAAAGCCATCATGGTCGGCGTGAAGAGAGGGATAAATGAAAGCACTTTGAGGTAACTGGCAGTTGGATCTTGAATCACAACGAACGCAACTATGATAGGAAGGAAGAGCAGCATCGAAACATATTGTGTTGCTTGCTGTGCTTCCTGTTCGGTCGTGACTGGCGCACCAGCCATAACAAATATGGCCGCGTAAAAAAGGAAGCCGAGTACGAAGAATATTACCTCCCACCATATGTTATCGGGAACTGTCAGAAAGGACGCAAGCTGTCCTGCGAAAACCACGCCGATCGAAGCCCATACGGCAAGTTGCGTTAAACCAAGCAAACTTAGCCCAAGAATTTTCCCCGTCATTATTTCATCTGCTGTTGTTGATGACAACAACACTTCAACTATCCTGTTCGATTTTTCTTCCACGACGCTTCGGACTAGAAGTTGTCCGGATGTCAGAATGAAAAGAGCAAGGACGATTATAAAGATGTATCCCATCGCAAACCCGGAGCCAGCTTCAGCCTTTTCTGATGACCCTGTCTTTGAAAGTTTCACGGTTTCCAAATCAATCGGCTTCGAGGCCTCTTTAACAAGTTCCGGATTCACTCCGTTGCGTTGTAGCTCGTTAGAGACCACTATATCTTTCACTGCCGACTGCAGCCTTTCTATTTCTTTGAAGTTTGAAACATTCTGCGACACATATTCAAATTTCCTTGAACGAGCAATGCTTGAATCAACAACAATGTAAGATGAAATCTGTTCCCGTAGTACCATCTTATTTGCCTTTTCGGGTTCGTCGGCTGGGATGGAGATCATTTCATAATTTGGTTTCCCATCCGGCAATTTGAATTTTTCAGACAAATAAGCATTCAAGACAGGCGCAACCTCATCCGTTTTGTCTATGATTCCAATCTTGGTCGTCGTTGTGTCAGGCTTTGTCATAAGTAGCGTAGGAACCACGCTCATGAGTATCATGAAGACTGGGGTAACGATTAATGAAATGATGAACGCTTTCGTTTTGACTTTTTCGATAAATTCCCAGCGGGCGACGGCAAGTATTTTTTTAATTGACATTATTTCCTCCGACAACTTCTATGAAAATTGAATTCAGCGATGCTTCTTGTATGGAAAACTTCGTTACCGTAACAAGATCGACTGCCCTCCTTAGAAATGCCTGGCTGTCCGAAGTGTCTTTCATTTTGATCTCAGCGTAATTCTCATACAAATCCATCGTTGCAACGTCGGATAATTGCCGAAGTTTGGAAGAGTCACCATCAAATTCCAAGTGGATGGCATTGCTTCCATGATTCTTTTTTATTTCCGACAATTCTCCGTAAAGCACTGCCTTCCCATGATTTATCAAACAAATTCTGTCGCAAAGTTTCTCTGCCTGTTCCATCTGATGCGTCGAGAAAATTATCGTCTTGCCGGCCTGCTTCAAGTCTCGAATCATATCTTTCATAATAATTTGATTAACAGGATCG
>JBAPNE010000047.1:0-3870 GCA_049278975.1 Candidatus Kryptoniota bacterium | reverse complement strand
GATCCGAATCATCCGAAGTTCAACTTTGTGAGAGAAGTGGATTATATCTCAGGAGCGTCATTGATGGTGAGAAGAGATCTCTGGGAAGAAATCGGAGGCCTTGACATGCGATATGCACCCGCGTACTGCGAGGATTCAGATCTCTGCTTTGCGATCAGGCACCTCGGTTACAAAGTATTCTATCAGCCGCGAAGTTCCGTGGTTCATTTTGAGGGTGCGACATCGGGGACGAATTTGAATGAAGGATTTAAGAAGTTTCAGATAATAAACAGGCCGAAGTTTGTCGAAAAGTGGAAGGCTGAATTAATACATCAATACCCGAACGATCCGCGTAACGTCGAGAAGGCTGCTTCGCGAGGGATTGTAAAGAGAATCCTTGTTGCAGACCCAACTCTTCCGATGTTTGATAGAGCTGCGGGTTCACTTCATCTCTTCAATATCCTGAAGATTCTCAAGGAGATGAATTTCCACATAACATTCATTTCCGGAAACCGAAACCTGCAAAACTATTACCAGCCAATCCTACAGGAAATGGGAATTGAGACGTATGCCGGGGATCCCGACGCGATGTACCACTATGGATATATTGCGAGATATCAGAAGATAGACTACGCAATGCTATTCCAGGAGAGAGAGTTCGACATTGCCCTGATTGATTTCTGGCATCACGCGGAATACTATCTGCCCTTGATCAAGAAATATTCACCGCTGACTACGGTTATCATCGACACTGAGGATGTCCATTTCGTTCGGGAAAAAAGAGAAGCTGAGGTTAAAGGGGATCCCAAGATGGGAGCGCTTGCGATTGCGAATAAGAATCGCGAAGTAACGATATACAAGAAAGCAGATAGACTGTGGGTGGTAACTGAAGAAGATAAGAGAGCCGTGGCTCAAGAAATCTCGAACGTACCCATCGATATTCGCCCGGTAGTCCACGAGTTGCCGCAGGTCAAGGGCAGCTATGATGCTCGCGAAGGAATATTGTTTGTTGGGAATTTCAATCATAGGCCCAACATCGATGCGATAGAATTTTTTGTGAAAGATGTTTTTCCTGAAGTATTGAAATCTATTCCGGAGGTTTGTCTATACGTGATTGGAAATGACCCCCAAAACGTAACAACATCCATGGCCTGTAAGAATATCGTGGCTGCCGGATACGTTAAAGACCTTTCCGAATATTACAACAAATGCAGAGTGACAATTGCTCCGTTAAGATATGGAGCAGGATTAAAGGGGAAGATAGTCGAATCACTGTCTTATGGTGTCCCGGTCGTGACAACGTCGGTTGGAGTGGAAGGAACCGGACTGCAGGATGGCGAAGATGTTATGGTCGCCGATGATCCCGCTGAGATGGCCAAGAGAATTGTAGATGTTTACTCCGACAAGAAATCATGGGAGAGATTGTCCGGGAATGGAAGAAAACAAGTGGAGTCCAAGTGGTCTTTCGATGCAGGGAAGAAACGGTTGGAAGATATACTGTTGAATCAAGTAATCGAACCCCGCAGTGTGGACGACAAGATTGCCTCGATTGTAATTCTCACCTATAATCAACTTGGATACACGAGGCTTACGATAGACAGCATACGAAAGCACACTAAAGCTGCGTATGAAATTATCGTTGTTGATAATGCATCGTCAGATGGAACAGTAGATTACCTGAAGTCTCAAAAGGATATCCGTACCATTTTCAATAAAGAGAATGTCGGATTCCCGGCAGGCTGTAACCAGGGGATGGAGATCGTGAAGGGCGATTACATCGTTCTTTTGAACAACGACGTCATCGTGCCGGACGAATGGCTGGAGGGACTTATCGAATGTGCGGAGAGCCACCCATCAATAGGCATTGTCGGTCCAATGAGCAATCGGGTAAGCGGATTCCAGATGGAAAGGGAAGTGAAGTATAAGAAAATAAACCGGATGCATGAATTCGCAGCGAGCTACCGGAGAAAATACCGGAAGGTCTGGATGGAAACTCCAAGGGTTGCCGGCTTTTGCATGCTGATAAAGCGAACGGTTCTTGACAAAGTTGGAGGCCTCGATGCTGCGTTCGGTATCGGCAATTGCGAGGACGATGACTTCTGCATGCGCACGGGCCTTGCGGGGTTTAAGATAGCGATCGCCGGAGATGTTTTCATACATCATTTCGGAAGCAGAAGTTTCGGAAAAGACGGACTCGAAAAGTATAAGGAATTTATTAGAGCGAACGAAATTATTTTTAAAGAGAAGTGGGGAGTTACTCCGCTGGAATGGTGGAGAGATGGAAGAAACATCACAAAGATATCGTCGCTTTACTTGCCGCTCAGCGCAGGTGAAACCGACGCGGTATTATCGGAAGGAACATACGGGAGCAAATAGCGGGCTGTACCATTAAACGATAAATCGCCGCACGGCGTGCCACAGAATAACGGATTGCCACGTGATGCTAACGCATCACTCGCAAAGACGGGTGGCTTTGGGGAAATCGCTATTTGATAAATATGTCATGCCGATGAGCACGTCATTGCGAGGAATGAAGTGACGAAGCAATACCTCTAAGTCCTCTATCACAAATGAGAATGCCATAAGGAATTCAAAATTGAGAATTCGCAATTCTTGAATCTGTGGTTCATGTCGCTTACTTTTAGTCAACTTAGAATAGAAAGCTAGGTCGGAAGTAGTGAATGAAATTATCCATCCTCGGCGTAAATCATGGAATGCCAAATGAAACTCACCAAAAATAAATTCAACCAGAGGATGCCGCGTATATTCGATAAGTGTCTCCTGTTCAATTCAACTCAAGGAGATAGGAGCGTGACATGAAAAACAACTATGATAAAGCCTTAGCTATGGTTTTCCTTCTCGCGATTTTCTTCACTGCCGGTTCATTGTTGGCACAGACGAGACCATGGGTAACGGCATATTATCCCGGGTGGGAGGAGGGCAGTATCCCGGCGCACTCGCCTGCAATCGTTTGGTCCGGTGTAACAGTCATCGCGCATTTTGCATTGTGGCCGAACCCCGACGGCAGCGTAGATTATACATCTAACGGACTTACCGCAGAATACTCTTCCGAAATTATTTCGGCCGCAGATAGCCATAATGTGAAGGTGGTTGTTACTGTTGGCGGTGCAGGCAGCGAATCTGATTTTATGAGCGCGACCAGCTCATCCACGTTGTCCACTTTCGTTTCGAATATTGTAAACTTTGTACAGTCGCGAGGATATGATGGTGTTGACATCGATTGGGAAGCTATCAACCAACCGGATGTAACAAATTTCACTAATCTCACAAAAGCGTTGAGGCGAGCATTGCCGTCTCCCGGGTATTTACTGTTTAGCACTTCCGGCACCGGCAGTCCATACACAACATTGTTTGCGTCGCTGCAGTCATATTTTGATCAAATTAATATTATGACTTACGATATGGCCGGCAATTGGCAGGATTGGGTGAGTTTGTATAATGGACCGGTAGGTATCTATGGAACAGCGAGTACAAACGGCGCGGAGGCAACGGCGTGCTGCGAAGTCTCGGTCAACGACTTCATAAAAGCCGGAGTTGCGTCGAATAAAATAGGCATAGGTTCCGAATGGGGTGGTACTATATGGACAGGAGTAACAGGCCCGAACCAAACCGTATCAAGCAGCGTGACGGTGTCGTACGATCAAGCATATACTTACATAAAGAGCCAGTATTCATCGGCGACGTACCACTGGGATGCTCAAGCGCAAGCCTCCTACTTGAGCACAAGCAATGCGTTCATTTCATACGACGATACTGCGGATGTAAACGCCAAGTTTGGATTAATCAAGAAAGACAGCCTCGGCGGCCTGATTGTGTGGACGCTTGGAATGGGATACACCCAGGGAAGCAAAACATTCCCTCTGATGAATG
>JBAPNE010000046.1:0-4350 GCA_049278975.1 Candidatus Kryptoniota bacterium | reverse complement strand
TGTTTCAATCCACGCGCCCGCATGGGGCGCGACTTCCCTCCGGCTTTCACGCCGCCTGTGCCACTATACGTTTCAATCCACGCGCCCGCATGGGGCGCGACACGCTGTACCACGTTGCGGGTCAATTTACAGATCCGTTTCAATCCACGCGCCCGCATGGGGCGCGACCGCTCTAAATTGGGCGTTTGCGACTAACGTGAGACGTTTCAATCCACGCGCCCGCATGGGGCGCGACATTGGACTGATTGGTGTCGTCGCCGCCTGGTCGATGTTTCAATCCACGCGCCCGCATGGGGCGCGACTGTATCACTAAAAATATCTCAAATCATTTCATTTCCCCATAAAATATGCACCTCATCGCTTATCTCAAATTTGTCAAAGAACACCTTGTCTTTGCGGAATAGAAAAAGGCTTCTACCTTATGTTTGCTCCGGTTAGCATCACACAATTATCGGCCCCTCCACATCTGCCAAACCCGTCTTTCCATGATGCTCAACTCTCCGCTTCCAATTCGAACCTAAGAAGTAAAACCTGAGACTGTCGCTCTTCACATTGTACATTGAAAGCAATTGATCCTTAAGACTCTCCCATTGTGCCGGATCAACATTGCACTCGAAGACTGAATTCTGAACTCGCAGACCATAATCAACACAAATTTCCGATATTTTCCGAAGCCGCTTTACACCTGCAGCCGTAGTTGTCGAAACATCGTAACTCACAAGTACCATCATATAAAATATCTCTCCATGTTCGACAGACATTCTTGTCCGTCATCTTTTATTTTATATAAAACGGCGGATATTCTTGGATGTCTCCACGGATGTATCTTGCCATTAGTTGAGCTTGAATATGCGGCAGGAGTCCAATCGTCATTTTCTCGCCGAGAAAAGGATGAGTGATTTCTTCCTGCTTTCGTTTCTGATAAGCAGTGAGCACTGTCTTCCGCGCTTCATCCGACATTCTCACTTCCCCGGATTCTCGAATCTCAAAATCCTTCTTCCCAACCTGCTTGAGATTTATCAAGTTCAACATAATTCGATCTCCTAAGTAAGCTCTGAACTCCTCCATGATGTCGAGGGCAAGACTTGGCCTCCCCGATCTTAATCGGTGAAGAAAGCCAACCTGCGGATCGAGACCCGTTGTTTCAACTGCCGATCTAACATCATTCGCAAGGATTGAATATAGAAACGAAAGCAGTGCGTTTGCCGGATCAAGCGGTGGGCGCTTCGAGCGTGTTGTGAATTCGAAATCCGGCACGGCTATCAATGATGACAGCACCCCGAAATACATCGCGGCACATTCCCCTTCGAGACCACGAAGCTCATCGAGAGTCTCAGCCTTTTGAATGTCTGGCAAGCGGCCGCCCATCACTGCCGCAACAGACTTCACTGCTCCTGAAAATTCTTCGTTGAGTTCACTTTCTGACTCCCCAGTTAATTCTTCGCTTGGACAGACATTCCTGTCTGTCCTTGATTCCGGATGGTTCCTCTGGTGACGGAGGAGGAGGTTCCTATAGTTTGCTACCTTTGCCGCAATGATGGGACGAGCAATCAACAAAGACTGTGGTTCGTTATCTGCCATGACGTACTGCGCTTTGCGAAGAAGGACATTCCCTTGTTGAGGACCAGAGATACGCGCAAGAAACCTCCCGTTCTCTGATAGATAACTAATTCCGACATTATTCTCCGCACAGAACGCCATAAGTGCTAGCGAAAGCGCTTTAAAGCCGAAACAGACGATGTTCTCGATTGAATGAACCGGAGCCTGAAACACTTTCTTGTTATCTATTTCAACTACAAATGTTTCCCGCTCCTTATGTACATAAGAATCATCGGAAGTTATGTAAAGTGTATTAAGATGTTTTTTCATATTTCTTTCTGTTCGACAGACATTTCCCGCATCATTTGTGATTTTGATATCGCGGGATCCCGCTTCGCGGGACTTGTCTGTCCCTCATGACAAATATAGATTCTTCAAATACATCTTTAATTTTCTTTCATTCATCGCTTTCGGCATACATACCGGCTCAAGCGAGCAGTTCCTACATTTTGCCGAGTAGTCTGCTGGAGGCGTTCGCTTGTTCGTTATCAGCTCGCGCACATCTGCAATAACCTCTTCGGTCTGTTTCCGCAGATCGCTATCAATCTCGACTTGAACGCGCCGCCGGATTTTCGCGTAGAAGAATGTACCATGGCTTACCTGAGTCTTGAGCATTTCTTCCAGACAAAGCGCCTGCGCACAAAGCTGGACTTTGTCGCTGATATCATCCTTCGGCTGGCCCGACTTGAACTCCACAGGGACAATCAAGAATGATTGTCCGACATTTTTCTCATCTTGCGCAACAGGCATTCCTACGTTTTGTTCGACAGGCATTCTTGCCTGTCTAAAGAACTCCACAACATCGCATCTTCCCGAAATCCCGAGTCTAAACGAATGAATCTTCAGTCCGCGCACCGTCTTTATCGTCCCGCGTGATTCATATGTGTCAGTATCGACTTTCTCATGCAGAATATCGCCGCGAACAGTGAAGACGTTTTCCTGCCACACATCTTCCACGTGTATCAGTGCACATTGACGTGGACAATAAACATAATGCTGCAATGCACTTATCTGAAAGAAGTCATCTTCAGTGTACATGGGCACGATGGGCGAAACAATCATTCTTAATTGGTTCTACTCTCCATCAATAACTTCACATTTCAAGCCCGCCAGTTCTTTTTCAATTTCATTTTTTTCAGGAATCACATAATCATCAATTTTCTTCGGCTCAGTAACGCCATCTTTGACTCTAACTCTCGTTGCGACAGACCGATGGACTTTAGCGGAGGAATATTGACCGTTGTTTGAATTGTGCTTCCACCAATAGAGCTTGTGAACTTCCATTGTTCCTTCGGGCCTTGCCGATGATGCATCATTACGGAATAATGTTTTCAAGGCTTCTTTAATTACATCTGCATCTTTATCTGAGAATCCTGTTTTCGTCGCAAGCTGTGGATTCATGCTACCGTAGAAAACATAGACGCCATGGTCAACACGGTGCTTCATTCCCATTGTGTCCGAAGCTTTTTTCTTCCCTTCACCTTCACCGCTTACACTCTTGGTTATTTGAATACTTGAAACCCGATCACTTACTGGAGCGACGGAGAAAGCTGGATGGACTGAGACCGGGCCGCGAACGCCAACAGATACTCCTTCGCCCTTCTTTTCGCTTCCATAGGCGAACACTTGTCCAAATGAACGCACGTCAATCCATTTCTTACAAACCACATCGACGAATTTCTTCTCATCTTTCCAATCATCTTTTTTCAATTCCCCTTCTGCCCTCGACCTCAGGCTCGGGTAGGCATCCACCTTGTTATCATTAGATTGTACAAAAACGGATTCCCCTTCTTGCATCAAACGGTTTCTGATTTTCCGCTTGATGCAGACATCGGAAAGTTCTCCAAGCCCGTCATAGTTCACCCGTGGCCGATTCCCATTCAATGGATCACCATTAGGATTTGCATTATTCACGTTTACAATGACTGCAAAGTCAATTTTGTTTTTCAATGTATCCATTACTTCAACTCCCTTTTACCATTAATTGTTGTTGAATTTTGTTCATTGTCTTCTTCTGATTCTTTGAACTTGTCAGGATCATTGCGCAAATATTCTCGCTGACAGGAATATCCTAACAAGAATTCACCGCTCAAGCGCTTGTCGTTGATAAAATCGTTTGGATCAAAAAGATCCTTGACCTCATCAATCATTCGTTGCCGTTTCTTTGATTTGCCGCCAAGTCGTGCTTTGTACGGCGAGAGCGACAATTCAATTGTTCGCCATGTGCTGTATGGACGTTCCGCGAAGCGGTTCATTAAACGGGCTGCGTTGGTTTGCCTGTCTTCATTTGCTTTGTTTAAAGCCCAATTCTCAAGACTATCCGCTATAGCAAGAAGTCGTCCGTAGAGATAGTCTCTTGTTCTTCTGTTTTCGTCAAGTGCCATAGAATAATTCTCCTTTTCTTTCAATTTTCTGTAGAGAGCACATGCAATGCTCAGTGTTTTTTCCCATTGCCAATTTTCTAATCCAACTCTATTCGATGCATGTCGTATCACCGATTCCACAATATCTCGGGGCATCGGTTGACCATCGATGATGCATGGAAGAATTCGCTCAACAGTGGACTTGCGAATCGTACCATCAATATGAAACTTGCCACCGTTGTTTGTACCATAAGCGACTTCTGCGATGTCGCTCGGTGAGGGTGCACCGATGAATGGAAGCGGCTTTCTTTTAACCTTGCCATCTACTTCTGTCTCGACAAATCGATAATTGTGAGTCCAAGCGCAGGTATTGTGCCATTTATTTATC
>JBAPNE010000045.1:0-7384 GCA_049278975.1 Candidatus Kryptoniota bacterium | reverse complement strand
CTGCTCATCTCCAAAAATGGAGCGGAGCATCCCATAGCCGACAGTGGCGCACCTATACGAGACGAATCCGGGATGGTAACCGGTGTTGTGTTAATCTTTCGTGATCAGACAAAAGAGCGTGAGGAAGAAGAAAAAGCGAATCACCTTGCCGCCATCGTTCAATCGTCTGAAGATGTAATCATCAGTGAAACTTTAGATGGAATCATCACAAGCTGGAACAAGGGTGCAGAAAAGATATTTGGGTTTGCTGAGAGCGAAATGATCGGCAAATCCATTTCAGTCCTGGTTCCACCAGAGAACGAAGATGAGGTGCCAAGAATTCTTGATAGGCTCAGATCAGGCGAACATATCCAACACTATGAAACAGTGCGGCGCAGAAAAGATGGCCGAGAAATTCAAATGTCGCTGACAATTTCACCTATTCATGACGTTGAAGGTAAGGTCGTTGCCGCCTCAATTATAAGTCGCGACATCACCGAACAGAAGAAAGCAGAGATTACTCTTCGTGAATCGCAGGAAATGCTGAGAACCATTTTGGACACTGTACCGGTGCGCGTTTTCTGGAAAGATAAGAATGGCATTTTCCTTGGCTGCAATTCGCCTTTTGCTAAGGATTCCGGATTTAATTCACCTGATGAAATTACCGGGAAAGACGATTTTCAGATGGGTTGGCATGAACAGGCTGAACTTTATCGTGCCGACGACCGGCAAGTAGTTGAGAGCGGCATTCCAAAATTATCTTATGAGGAGCCGGAGCCCTTCGATAAGGGAACTAGATGGCTCAGGACAAACAAGGTGCCTTTAAGGAATGCTGACGGTGAAGTTGTCGGCATTCTTGGGACTTATGAAGACATATCAGAGACAAAAAAGGCTGCATCGCTTTTGGCGTATGAGCGATACCTTTTAAATGCTTTTCTGGAAAATACTGTTGATTCAATATACTTCAAAGATACAGAGGGGCATTTCACGCGAGTGAGTGCGATCATGGCGGCCAAACGTGGGTTGACCAGTGCCGACCAGCTTCTTGGCAAAACAGACTTTGACTTCTTCGCAAAAGAGCATGCGCAGGAAATTTATGAGCGAGAACAGGAGATAATTAGAACAGGCAAGCCTCGAGTGAACGTGGAGCTTCAGGAATTGTGGACTGACCGCCCCCCCACATGGGTTTCCGTTACGAAGGTGCCATTACGCGATCCGGCTGGCAAAATCATCGGCCTCTTCGGAATCACACGTGACATCACCGAGCGCAAGCAGGCGGAAGAGAACTTTCAACGCATTATGAATTCCATCCACGACATCGTCTACAGCGTAGATGGAACGTCAGAGGAATTTACTTATCTGAGCCCCGCGTTTGAAAGATTACTCGGATACACGGTGGAAGACATTCGTCAGATGGGAGGCAGGCGGGCATTTCTTTCTCAGGTTATCCAGGAAGGTAAATTCACCGAGCAGTATAATACTTTTGAACAATTACTAACGGGAAAGCGAGAGGTACCTGCTTGGGAGGCATGGTGGCGCTGTAAAGATGGGAGATTGGTATATTTGGAAGATCGCTCAGTACCTGTTTATGATGGTAATCAATTAGTGAGTACGCAAGGGATACTCTCTGACATCACAGAGCGAAAGAATGCTGAGATCGCCCTTCGTGATAGCGAAGAAAAGTTTCGAGGCCTTGTCGAAGGTTCGGCAGCGGCCATTTGGATCCACGATGGCGAACGATTCCTTTATGCAAATCCTGCCGGACTAGAAATGACCGGCTATACAGCCGGGGAGCTTTACCAGCTAGCTCCCAGGGAGATTGTTCATCCCGACTTTCGGGAATTCGTAATGAAGCGAGCGGAGGAACGTTTGGAAGGTGAGGATGTCCCCAGCCATTACGAATATCAGATAATCAAAAAATCCGGAGAGGCTATGTGGATAGACTTTAGCGGCGCCGCGATAGACTATCATGGAAAGACCGCTACGATCGCTTCGGCATACGATATATCTGAAAGAAAGAATCTCGAGGAACAGTTGCTGCAGGCGCAGAAGATGGAAGGCATAGGCAGGCTTGCAGGAGGCGTCGCGCACGATTACAACAACATGCTTGGCGTCATCATTGGGTACAGCGATTTGATAATGAAGAAGATGGATAAGACTGTACCGATGTACCGCTACGTTGAGCTCATTGCCTCCGCCGCGAAACGCGCTGCGGATATTACAAGACAGCTTCTTGCATTCGCGAGGCGAGAGATTATCTCCCCGCGTGTATTAAACCCGAACAAGGCGATTGAGTCGCTCCAGAAAATGCTCCAGAGACTGATCGGAGAAAACATAAAGCTAATGTTCCTTCCTGAAGAGAATGTTTGGAACGTAAGAATAGATCCAACCCAGCTTGACCAAATACTAGTTAACCTTGCAACCAATGCGAGAGACGCGATAGACGACATCGGTACAATAACCGTTGAAACATCGAATGCTTTCATCGATGAACCTTACACTCAGAACCGGATTGACTTTTCTCCGGGTGAATATGTCGTCATAAGCTTTACGGATACGGGAAAAGGCATGAGCAAAGAAACGACAGAGAAAATTTTCGAGCCTTTCTTTACGACGAAAACAAAGGGCCGGGGAACGGGACTTGGACTCTCAACCGTATATGGGATCGTAAAACAAAACGGCGGAAGCATAAATGTCTATAGTGAGATCGATGGTGGCACGACATTCAAGATTTACCTGCCACACTATCAAGGTGATGTCGAGAAGCTTGAAGAAGCTCAAGAGCAAGATTCGATAAGCGGAAATGAAACAATTCTTGTCGTCGAGGACCAGGATGACCTACTCGAGCTTGCCAAGAATAGCCTTCAGGAATACGGCTATAAAGTGCTCACTGCTTTAAGTCCGAAAGAGGGCATTCTGCTCTGCGAGTCCTACGAGAGTGAGATAGATTTGCTCCTGACGGACGTTATCATGCCCACGATGAATGGGAAAGAGCTTCGAGATAAAATCCAAACCTTAAAACCTAACATTAAGACCATCTTCATGTCGGGGTACACCGCAAATGTCATTGCACATCGTGGAGTATTGGATGAAGGCATCGACTTCATCCAAAAGCCATTCAGTCCATATGGGCTTGCAAAGAAAGTGTATGAAGTGTTGAAGACCTGAGGAAGAAGATATGTTGGCTTCGCCGAACGAAATGGTGGTCATGGTACAGCATGACATGCTACACCGCTAAAGTCTGTTTTTAAAGAACCTATCACCATAAAGTTTTTCAGCACATTCGGGACAAATCCCGTGAGTTAGTCCGTGCGCACCAAAGCTGACGAGGTACTGCTCAATTGGTAGCCATTGCCCCTCTCCTGTCCTGTACTTTTTGCAATTCGAACAAAGTGGAAGCATCTGTTCCAATTCTTGAATGTGTTTATCGCTTACATGCTTAAACTTTATGACCTTCATAAAACCATAGATTAAAAGAGCGAAACTTAAAGTGTCCGTGACATTCCCAACGGTCGCAAGAATGGTCTCTGAATGACCGGCTGGAAAGTGGAAATACTCAGACAGTCGGAAAGTCGGATGCTCGATCAGCATATCGATTATATGGCTAATGATAAGAAAGACAACCGACGGGATGAAAGGCGCAAGAGAATAGAAACGGGATCTCTCCCTCCAGACGACGAAGAGTGCAACTGCTAAAACAATTACCGTGATGAAATCCGTTATAAAGGTTGCGTACATAATTCTCCTTCCTATTCTACCTTCTGAGGTTGCGTAATGTTTCTACAGCATCTTGTGAAATCAACAACGTTTTAATGTTAGTCGTTTCCCTGCTTAACTGCGTTAACTCGTTCATTTTAGTATGACGAGTTTCTTCGTCTCGCTGTAATTCCCTGATTGATCTCCATGGAAATATACACCACCTGACAAATTACTGCAATATTACAGAATGGTTTGCAACATTTTGTCTCTCATCAGCCAGCGTTCTTACTTCGCTGCCGAACCCATCATAAACCATTAAAAATACTGTACCGCTCCTTCATGGCACACAGCACACATAAAAAAGCCCGTCCGTATGATGCTACCGGGCGGGCTTTATCAATTTTATTATCAGCAGAGGCTGATGCGCCTCTGCCACAGATGATTCTACCTAAGACTTAGATGTCATAATAAAGCATGAACTCATACGGATGCGGCCGCAGAGCTACCTGCTTGACTTCGTTCACCATCTTGTAGTTTATCCATGTGCTGACTAGGTCCTCGGTAAATACGTCGCCACGCAATAAAAATTCATGATCGTGCTCGAGTGCTTTGAGAGACTCTTCCAGCGAACCCGGGGTTGACGGAACATTGCGGAGTTCTTCCGGTGATAAATCATAAATATCCTTGTCAAGCGGCTCACCCGGATCTATCTTATTAATTATTCCATCGAGTCCAGCCATGAGAAGCGCTGGCAAAGCAAGATAAGGATTTGTCGAAGGATCTGGAACGCGAAATTCCAATCTCTTTGCCTTCGGATTCTTTGAGTACATCGGAATTCTGACGGAAGCAGATCTGTTACGCTGGCTATAAGCCAAATTCACTGGCGCTTCGAATCCGGGAACTAGCCTGCGATAAGAGTTGGTCGTCGGATTTGTGATTGCGCATAAAGCTGGCGCGTGTTTCAGCAATCCACCGATGTAGTACAATGCCATCTCACTCAAGTTTGCATAGCCGTTGCCATAGAACAAAGGCTTTCCATTTTTCCAGAGGCTCTGGTGAACGTGCATACCGGTCCCGTTGTCCCCGAATAGTGGTTTCGGCATAAAGGTAACTGTCTTGTTGTGCTTCGCCGCGACATTCTTCGTGATGTATTTAAAAGTCATCATGTTATCGGCCATGGTCATCAATGGAGAAAATCGCATGTCTATTTCCGTCTGACCGGCAGTTGCAACCTCATGGTGGTGCACTTCAACATTGATCCCGACCTGCTTCATCGTAAGGAACATCTCCGATCTCAAATCTTGCAAGCTGTCTATCGGCGGTACAGGGAAATAACCCTCTTTAGTTTTCGGCCGATAACCCAAGTTTTGTTTATCTCCGGATCCACTGTTCCAGATGCCTTCGTCGGAATCGATTTCATAAAATCCGGTGTTGACTGCCTGAGCGAATCTTACATTATCAAAAATAAAGAATTCGTATTCCGGTCCGAAGAATGCCGTGTCTGCTAATCCTGTTGACTTTACATAAGATTCTGCCTTGTGAGCGATGAAGCGAGGGTCGCGCTTGTACGGCTCTCCGGTTATAGGATCCTTTACATCACAAACGATATTGAGCGTCTTGTATTGTGTAAACGGGTCAATAAAAAAACGAGTAGCATCCGGGATAAGGACCATATCGCTTTCGTTGATCGCTTGGAATCCGCGTATGCTTGACCCGTCGAATCCAACTCCCTCATCGAATGAATCTTCTGTCAATTCGGTTGGGAGAATCGAGAAATGCTGCCACTGTCCCGGCAGGTCGGTAAATCTTAAATCGATGATCTCGACTCCATTATCTTTGACGAACTTTAAAAGCTTATCTACTTCGTTAGCAGACTTCACAGCTTTTGCCATGTTTCCTCCTGAATTTAATTATTTTGTGTTTTAAGTATTGTTGATTCTTTGATGGTAGAAAGTACTACACTCGTCTTTGTGCTTAGCACTCCGGGCCAAGATTGTATTCGAGACAGAAGTTTCTCAAGCGTATTCGTATTCTCCGCGCGAACTTTTATGAGATGGGAACCTTCTCCGGTAACAGAATGGCATTCGAGTATTTCCTCTGTTTCTCTCGCGCGTTCCATGAACATTTGATAATGCTTGCTCGAGTCAATCGACACTGTGATGAAGGCAGTAATATCTTTTCCGAGTCGCTTTGCGTCCAAAATTGCAGTGTACCCCTTTATGACTCCTCTGTCTTCAAGCTTCTGGATTCGTTCGGATATCGTGGGAATTGTCAACCCAAGCTGTTGTGCCATATCGTTGAGCCTCGTTCTGGCATTCTTTTGAAGAATTTCCAGCAATCTATGGTCTATTGGGTCAAGCTTTTTGTCGTTTAAAGCCACATCTCTTCTTAAATGATTATTAATTAATTAAGCTAATTCTACAATTAAGTTAAAATAATAAAATCTTTTTGTCAAGTATAATAATAAAAAAAGGTGAGATGCTCGGGCTTTGCCGCTCCAACATTATGTTTTTGAAACGGAGTGGCATGCCATAAGCCGCTTCAAGAACGAATGTCCAAAACCACAACTCTGGAATTAAAACTATAATTAGAACGAAGCGTGTTCTAAAATTTTATTGCGTCTGGAATTAGCTTCAACTTCCGAGCTTAGAAGGCAAATTACATGTTGTGAATAATTGCTGTTCCAAATTCCGACGTCTTGACTTCCTTCGCACCATCCATCAGCCGTGCGAAATCATACGTGACCACTTTCGACTTTATTGTCTTCTCCATCCCCTTCACGATCATATCCGCCGCTTCGTTCCAGCCTAAATATCCAAGCATAAGAACCCCGCTCAATATCAATGATCCAGGATTAACCTTATCCTGGTTCGTGTACTTTGGCGCAGTTCCATGCGTGGCTTCGAAAATTGCGTAGCCGGTAATGTAATTGATATTCGCTCCAGGCGCGATGCCGATGCCGCCAACCTGCGCGGCGAGCGCGTCGCTCAAATAATCGCCGTTCAAATTCAGTGTGGCAATCACGTCGAATTCTTCCGGCCGTGTTAGCACTTGCTGCAATGTGATATCTGCAATGCTGTCTTTGATGATGAGCCCGGCGCCCGGCTTGCCCTCCGGTATCTTGCACCATGGTCCGCTGTCAGCCTCAACTGCACCGAAAAATTCTTTTGCGACCTTGTAGCCCCAATCGCGAAAAGCACCTTCGGTAAATTTCATGATGTTGCCTTTATGAACGAGAGTCACCGACTTGCGTTCGTTCTTAATCGCGTAGGAAATCGCGCTGTGAATCAATCGCACGCTTCCGCTGTAACTCACCGGCTTTATGCCGACACCAACCTTCACATCGGTCGGGAAGTCCTTCGCACCAACAGCTTTCCAAAACTCCTCTGCTTTCTCTTTCGTGCTGAAACGAATTTTATCGAATCCCTTCGGAAATTCTTTCTCAAGAAAATCCAAAAACTTTTGTGCTTCTGGCGTGCCGGCAGCATATTCGATGCCGGCGTAAATGTCCTCGGTGTTTTCACGAAAGATTACCATGTCAACTTTTTCCGGGTGCTTCACAGGTGATGGTACACCTTCGAAATATCTTACCGGCCTAAGGCACACATAAAGATCAAGCATCTGTCGAAGCGCAACGTTAAGTGAACGAATACCGCCGCCTACAGGAGTCGTGAGAGGGCCCTTTATTGCAACGATATATTCGTTG
>JBAPNE010000044.1:0-20278 GCA_049278975.1 Candidatus Kryptoniota bacterium | reverse complement strand
TTATACGAGCGAGGGTGGAAGCACTTAGAGATATCGGTCCGGCATTAAGTCCATTCAATTCATTTTTATTCACGCAAGGGCTTGAGACTCTTTCGCTGCGTGTCGAACGTCACAATGAAAACGCTCTCAAGCTTGCGAGACATTTGAAAGGTCACCCGTTAGTCGATTGGGTGATTTATCCCGGGCTCGAGGATCATCCTGACCATGAAAGCGCCAAGAAATATTTCAGAAAAGGTCTCTTCGGATCCATAATTGTTTTCGGGATCAGTGGAGGGTTAGAATCTGGAAGGACATTCATAAATAATCTGAAGCTGACCAGCCATCTTGCGAACGTCGGCGATGCGAAAACGCTCGCGATACATCCGGCGACAACGACACACCAGCAGCTCTCGGAAAAAGAGCAAGTATCATCCGGAGTGACACCGGATATGGTTCGCGTGTCGGTCGGAATCGAGCATATAGATGACATCATCTTCGATTTCGATGAAGCCCTTGATTCCGTTAAGCAATCAGTGAAGGCATGACCGAAACGTTCACGAACGCAATTATAAAAACGCAAAAGGTTCGGCTTCACACGGAATCCGAGCCTTTCCTATTTGAATCAGGGGCCAGACTCGGACCGATTGATGTCGCATTTGAGACTTACGGTGAGATTAACGGTGATGGTACGAATTGCATTCTCGTTTGTCACGCATTGACGGGAAGTGCCCATGCCGCAGTTTACAATTCGGAAGAGGATAGAGTTCCCGGATGGTGGGACGGAATAATCGGCCCCGGGAAAGCATTGGACACGAGAAAGTATTTCGTGGTTTGCTCGAATATTCTGGGTGGCTGCTATGGTACCACAGGTCCCACGACGATCAATCCACGAACGATAAAAGAGTACGGCACTTCATTTCCGATAACGACAATCCGTGACATGGTACGCATTCAGAAAGAGCTCCTTGACTGGCTGGGAGTCGGAAAAATTCAGCTCGTAATCGGCGGCTCGATGGGAGGGATGCAGGCTATCGAATGGGCGGCTATGTACCCCGAAATGGTCGAGCGAGCCGCGCCTATTGCGACAGGCGCAAGTCATACGGCGTGGGGCATCGGGCTGAATGAAGTGGCACGCCAGGCGATATTTACCGATCCGTCTTATAGGAACGGCGATTACTATGCTTACGGTCAGCCGTCTCGCGGACTTGCGCTTGCACGCATGATAGCGATGTTGAGCTATCGAAGCCCCGAATCATTTTCCCTGCGATTCCAGCGGAATAGACTTCATGAGAACGGGGATAAGAATTTTTTTGATTTGAAAAATATTTTTCAGGTTGAGAGCTACCTCCATTATCAAGGCGTGAAAATTGTCGAGCGGTTCGATGCGAACACTTATATCTACATCACGCGTGCGATGGACTTGCACGATGTTGCACGAGGGCGCGGTCAGTTGGAAGATGTTTTGAGCTGTTTCAAGTCTAAGGTGCTTTGCATTGGGATTAGTTCGGATTTGCTTTATCCGGCGGTCGAGCAGCGCGGGCTTGCTAAGTTGATTCCAAATGCACATTATGCCGAAGTCCAATCGATCCATGGCCATGATGCTTTCCTGATCGAGTTCGAGCAGATGAATGATATTCTGAAGAATTTTCTGAAAGAAGACTAAGAGCATCAGAAAGAGGCGGAGGGCTAAATTCTCTACTGCGGGTTCTTGTCCCATTGGAGACGAACATATTTTTTCTCTTGACTTTTTCGGGGGCGATGACTACAATTCTATTGAACACATAGGGAGCTTGTAATGAAAAATGCATTTATTCTGATTCTTACTCTAATCACGTTTACAACAATTTCTTGCAACAAAAGCGATCCGGTTGTCGGGTCGTCTTCTTCGGTTGATTCATCTTCATCTGTTGCAGGCAACGCATTATGGCTGGACGGTCAGACCGGATATCTTGAGGTACCAAACTCTTCTTCTTTGTCGTCGCCTGATACGGCAATAACTCTCGAGGCATGGGTTTTTCCAGCTTATCAGTATTACAACACGGTTATAAGCAAAGGTAGTTATAATTATCTTCTTGAATTGGTCGGAAATTTTCCCGGAATAATTTTGTACGGAGCTACTCTTGAGGCAACAGCTTACAGTTCCATTTATTCTGGTCGGTTAATGATGTCCCAGTATATTCCTGCGGTTCAATGGACGCACGTTGCAGTAACATATTCTCAGTCAACAGGCGTGAAGGTTTATTACGATGGCGAATTAGTGTATCTGGGACCTGGAACTGGCCAGATTCAGAGTGGAACCTTACCATTGCGGATAGGTGCTCGGGTGGATTCGAATTACACCGAGTACTTCAATGGAGTAATTGATGAAGTCAGGATATGGAATGTTGTTCGTTCGCAGTCTGACATCGCAGAGAATATGAGAAAAGAGCTAACAGGTACTGAAGGTGGGTTAGTTGCCTACTATAAGTTTGACGAAGCATTAGGCTCCACTATAATACATGATGCCACATCAAACCATAATGATGGCAAACTGTACGGGAATTCTATGCTTGTCAGTTCTACAGCTTTTTGATTTTTAAGTTCGTTGACTTGGATTTGCACTTTGAGCAGCTTAAGATGTGTTTATCTTAAGCTGTTTTTTATTTCTTAACTCGAGGAGTTTAAATGAGTAGCTGTCCATTATGTGGAAATGCAGATTCGAAGATTTTTCCAATCTACTATTTCCTAAAAGAGAAACGTTTCAACGCGCACAAATGTAAGAACTGTGGGTTTGTATTCATTGATCCAAGACCAACGGAAGAAGATTTGCAATTGATGTATAGCGATGAATACTTTTTGTATGATGGAGCAGATTTTGGTGCGCACTCATCCACTGATTACGAGACGGCAGCCATTCGGGGCTCGGTGAAATTTCCCGCGATATTGGGCGGCATTAAGAAGTTCAAGCCTAGTGGAAAGTTTTTTGAAATTGGCTGTGGTATGGGCTATTTCTTGAACTACGCTAAGAACCACGATTATGAAGTGAGCGGGATTGAGTATGCTGCGTTAGGCGCTGAAGCTTGCCGCACAAAATTCGGACTTGATGTCCAACAAAGTTCATTTGAGTCTTGGCAATCCTCCCCGGAAGCTTATGATGTAATTTTCATGGGCGATGTACTCGAACATCTTGTTGACCCGCTGGGTATGCTCAAGAAAGCTCGCACAATGATAAAACCTACCGGTGTTGTCGCAGTCGAGGTGCCATCGATGTTTAATGCACTCGTGGGGCGAGTAGCTGTGGTGGGAATGAACCTAATTGGCAAACAGCGGAAGATGCCTATGCCACCATATCATATCAATGAGTTCACTCCATCGACATTGCGTAAGATATTGCGCGAAGCAGGCTATTCACGTGTCAAAATTATTCAGAGAGTAAAAGCGCCATCTACAATAACATTGAGAGGAAGCATCTTCGACAAAGCCGTAAAAAAGTCTTTACAATATCCCAACTATCTTATAACAAAGTCTTTAGGAATTCTTGGTGATCGGATGTTGGGGATAGGAATTAAGTAGGGGGGATTTCGTGGGACATTCGCTGAAAGCCAAAAGTTGAATAGTCATTGCTAGCGGCTAACTTTGTGGAGCTGAAGGGGATCGAACCCTCGACCTCGTGAATGCCATTCACGCGCTCTCCCAGCTGAGCTACAGCCCCAAATTGGAAAAGAACCGTTTCGAAGAATTGTATTAATATAGATTTAGCCTCCATCAACTTCAAGATATTCCTCCATTTCATTCGGACTCTTCAGACACGCAGCACCCTGGTTGAAGGTTTGTAACTGAAGCCGATGGGTTTTAACTTCAATATATTGGACGACATCTCCGCGCGATGAATGTGGATATAAAAAATAGTGCCCTGGTTATTTCAGAAGATTTGCTGCGACTTTTCGAGGGAATCGGCGAAGGTGTTATCGTAACGAATCGTTTCGGCGAAATCGTCGGAATGAATAAAGGGTCTGTGAGGATTTTCGGGGTAAACAAGGACGTTAACCTTCACAAAAATTCCGCAGTTCTTCTGAACGGCCTTTGTAATCCGGAAACGAAGAGACGCGTCCATCCGCCAAACCTTCCTTTCAACCAGGCGATTGCCACAAAACATCCCGTTGAATCCAGAGAGTTTTTGTTGAAACGTCCTGACGGCACAGAGTCTTATGTCCAGATTTCCACGTCGCCAATTTTCGGTGAAGATAATTCGCTTGCTGGTACACTCGGAATAGTGATCGATGTAACGACTCGCCGCAAACTTGAAGAGACTCTGACTCAGCGAAATATTCAGTTGAGTGCAATAAACCGAATTGCGACGCTTCTGAACCGGACGATTGATTTCAGGGAGGTGCTCGAATATTCGGTGCGGCAGATGATGGATATATTCACCGGCGACGCAGGGGCGATATTTTTGCCCGATAAAAGCCTCCGGAAAATTTTTGTGGCGGCGAGCGCAAATTTAGGCGAAAATTTTCTATCGGAAGTTCACGGCTCCGAAATTCAAATGACAGTATTTGGAAAAGTTTTGAACTCAGGGGCTGTCGTATCGATTAACCGTACCGACGGCCTCGAAGCTCGTCTCTTTGAAGAGATTCCTTTTAACTCCGTTGTGATTTTTCCTCTAAAGGCAAAAGGGAAAGCCGTCGGCGTCGGTGCATTGTTCAGCGAGGTTGAGCGGACACTTGAAAACTCCCAGCGGGAAACTGTTGAAGGCATCGGAACAGTTATCGGTGCCGCAATAGAAAACTCGCGGTTGCATGAAGAGACGATTGAGAAAACTCGTTTACTCGAGAGTAAGAACCGTGAGCTTCAGCAGTTTACTTATGCTATAACACACGACCTTAAATCTCCTATTTTAGTTATCGAAGGTTTCGCACGAGAGTTGAAACGAGGCGGACGTCTCGAAGTAGAACAAGAGGTTCTGATTGAAGCAATACTCACTTCTTCCGCGAGATTGCATTCTCTCGTAAATGATCTCCTCGACCTCGCGAGAGTCGGAAGTGTTGAGATTGTGTTGGAGGAAACAGAAATCGGTGAGCTTGTCAAGCGCGTCGTGAAAGATCTTTCCATCAGATTGTCCGAGAAAAAAATAACAGTTTCAATCGAAGGTGATTTTCCGAAACTCTATATTGTGGCACGATACATCGAAAGAGTTTTCACCAATCTTATCGACAACTCGATAAAATATATCGGTGACCAGCCGAATCCGCATATTACCATCGGGGTGTCTGATAAAGGTGATCATTATCTGTTTTCCGTCCGTGATAACGGCATGGGTGTAGCGCAAGAATTTCACGAAAGGATTTTTGCGATTTTCCAAAGAATTAAGACTAGTGATACCGAGAAAGTCGAAGGAAGCGGATTGGGGCTGGCGTTCGTTAAGAAAATTGTAGAGCTTAGCGGCGGAACAGTCTGGGTCGAATCTGCAGGTAAAGGAAAAGGCGCGACTTTTTATTTCACTCTACCCAAGCAATGAACAGATTACCATGGATTTCTAATGCTTAATTTCCAATTCCGAATTCATTTTTCAAAATTCAACATTGGAAATTTTTCATGAATATTTTCGAAAAAATGAACGATCTACCCGACTATCTTTTCCCAATATCTTTGTTTTTGATAGCTGTACTTGCCTTAATTCTTTTACTGATAGTAAACTCAAAGCGAAAAAAGAAAGCGAACATTCTTTTGGCGAGAGGGGCAGTCGACACACCATCATCTGTTTCGCAAACCGGATCCTCGATCAGTTATTCCTCACCGACTCCAGCGGCGCGTGACCTTACTTCAGGCGGGCAACTCTTCTACACGTTGTCGGATATCGTTTTTGCCAATGATTTTGACAAATCCATTGCGACTATTGCGGCTGTCATCAGCCGGGAATTTAAAGGAAGTTCTTTCATCTTCAGACGAACCGCGGAGACTGCCAGCATCGTCGCTTATTCTGCGGAAAATACAGAAAAAATTTCCGGCGTGCTCTTCAAGGCAGGAGTCAAATTAGACATCAATAATATTCCTTTGCAAAAAGGAAGATCGAAGGTTTTCGATTTGCCGTACGTTGAGTTCGACAGTCCTTTTCAATTGCTAGGCGACCTGACAACAGGTGCAGCATGCAAAAAAATTCAGCACGAATTGAAGTTCGATTTGATTTCCACGAGCTCTGTAAAAACAGATTTGGGTGACTATCTCATTCTTTTGCTTCACCCCAAAAAGGTCCATGATGCAAAGCAGAAGCTCGAACAATTTGGTTCGCTTCTCAAAATGGCTGTTTACCTTGCGAATATGAAGACTAAACTTGGCGAATTTGAAAACCGTTTCGATGAGCAGATCGTCAGGTTAAAAAATGAGCTTCAGAAAAAGGAGAGCACACACCTTCTTTTGTTCCATGATATGCCGATGGTGGCGGCGGTTCTTGACGAGCGGGGAGTTATAACCGAGGCGAGCGAACGACTGCGGCTCCTTTTCGGTGGTACAGAAGCGATCGGACAGCCGCTCTCTTCCATCATGGGTGAAGAAGACCGACAAAATTTTATCGGGCTCTTGCTCAATATTCCGGCCACCGGAAGCGCAGAATTAAACATTTCCCTCAAATCTCAGCGGTCCGACGAGGCCGACGGGCAAATCTTAGACAAATATTTTAGAGCATTGCTTGTTAAGCAGATAGAAAATTCAGGTTACGTCGTTTATTTCGTTGACGAAACTGCCGCTATGAATTTGAAACACGATTTCGAGCGGACGATCGACTTGCTTCACGCCCAAAATGAATCTGTCGAGAAAATTTTGGCGGACGAGAGAAAATATTCGGAACAGATTGTCAGGAATGCTGTTGTCCCGACAATAGTAGTCTCAGACGAGCAAATTCTAATTGCGAGCGAAAGTGCAAAAAAGATATTCAGAGTTTATGAAAATCAACAGCTTGCGGAGTTTATTTCGCTTAATGATATCTCGGCTACATCGACATCTGAACAGACTTTCGAGGCGACTGCTTCGGGCGGAAAAATATTTGTTGTCTCCCGATGGGAGAGCGAACCGATTCCATCGGAAACTTCAGAACAACGTCAGGCTGCTTGGTTCTATACATATAATGATGTAACAGAATTGAAGAGAGTTGAAGCTGAACTTCTCAAAATGACGGCTGAATCCGGGCAACTATTCAACAGTTTATTGCCGACAGCACGAGTTAAAAATGAAAAGTTCGTCGAATGGAATGATGTCTTCGAAAGTTTATTCAAAACCTTTCTCGAATCAGACAAAAGTCTCGATGCGTTTCTGCGATATTTAGGAGAATCTCCCGAGGTTTGCAAATCCGAACTGCGTTTGCGGAATATGATTATGCGAACCTGCCGTACCACCGACCGAAAGTTCTTGAATATGAGTGCGGTACTTACGGAAGATTCTACATTAATATCTATCGAAGATGTTACTGAGCAGGAAAATATTAAGACGCAGCTTCATGGTTTGCAAAATACACTTAGGAACGCGCTAGAGTCGTTTTCCGAAGAGCCGATGTTTGTAGTTGAGAACGGGAACGTTTCTGCATACAACTTAACTGCACGAAATAAACTTGATGTGCGACTTGATGAGCCTTTCAATTTTCAAGATATGTTAAAGCGTTTCGGTGCCAAGAGTGGTGATGCGATTATTGAACTCGACGGGAAGTTTTTCAAAATAGAAGATACTACCTTCGGCACCTCAATCGTTTACCATTTTCGTAGGATGTCCGATGAAATTGCTCAACGCGCTGAAATTAATCTATTGAGAAAACGGCAGGAGCTTTTGATTGAGCTCGCTGGAGCCGAACGGTATGAAGATATTTTGACGAACGTAAATGAAATTCTAAGTAATGATGGAACACAGTCCGTTAAATTGGTGGGAACCGGTGTAATGCAGAGCGATAAGGAATCGGCAGACGTTTATTTGCTGACGACTTTTACCAGAAAAATCGAGCCTTCGTTGTCGCTAAGCCTGAGCCCCGCCGACATATCGGCGGCAGAACATGGTGGTTCATTTTCGCAAACGGAACTTTCCGATACTACTTTTGCCAATGTCGTGTCTGCAGGAGACTCAACGCTTTTGATACAAACTACAAAAGTGGGCGATGTTCGAGGTTTCGCATCAATAGCAGTGAAAGATGTGGATACGGAAAAATCAGCGGAGCTTGGAAAGCTGTTGAAGACCGCTTCATCGGTTGCAGTTGGAATACACACACGTTCTACCGCTGAACGAAAGTTTGAAGAAAGCGGCAAAGTCACTCGCGCTCTTATCGGTTTAACGGGAATAGACGATACAACTTTTGCGGAGATTTCACGTAAGACCGTCGATTTGCTGAAGCAAGTTTTCGGCGCGGATGCTGTTGGAGTTTATTCCATTGACGGTGCATCGTTGACTTCCTTGGCAACAAACGGAAGCTTGCCGAATTTTGTCTCGATTCCGAGTCTGAAATTTGGAATGCTTGTACCAGCATCTCAACTGGAGGCTGGTGACACAAAAGCCGCTGAAGGATATTATTTCGCTCTCAAATCAAAACCTTCTCAACTCAAATCTTCTGGGTCGGGCTTAGGTCTGATATTCAGATTTACCGGGGACACACCTTTGCGTACCGGACCCCCGACGCGCGGCGGTGGCGTACCGCCGTCTCCTTCCGAGTTGAACGCGATTTCATCCACATCGCTTGATTTGCTAGAGTCAAAAAGGATTGTCGAAAATCAATCGGCATCGGCAGCGCAGCTTATGGATGAATCTAAATTTATGAAAGAGTTCATAACTGGGCTTGCAAAATCTACAACATCGCAAGATGTACTGAAGATTTTAGGCGAATCGCTGTCACGAAAAAACAAAAATGCCAAAGTTGAGGTTAGAACTGATGGAGTTGACAAGAGCCTTGCAGGGGAGATAGTTCATAATGAGACGGGTGGCTTCGTAAATTATGAAGCAAATCTACTGAGCTTCGGAATCGGAGTTGTGATGGTGAAATGTTCACCGGACGCATTCTCGCGTACCATGGTAGAGTTAGCGATCGACAAAATAAGAAGTCTCATTGCTTTAAAGCTCCCCGCATCTCAAAACGAAGCCGCTGATTTGCGATCTAAACTTGAAAGAGCTAAAGATAGCTATTCGAGACTCCGTGAATCTGTGGGGAAGATCCCGGCTTCATTGAGAAGCGCGAGGATCGGAATTGACAGCGTTCTTTCTAGACTGTCGTTTGTTCAAGGCGATGAGCGTGTAATGCAGGAAATTAAACTCTATCTGGCGTCTGCCGCAAAAGAACTTTCTGTAGATCTGGATAATTCTTTCAGAAACCAGGATGATATATTCGAAGCGGTGCGAGTGTCGGTATTGCAGGCAAGCCAGAGATTGGGACTTGGCGGAGAATCAACCGCTAAGGGCGTGCCATTAAGGATAAGTGACTTCGATGTCTCGGAGTTGACGGAATTTAGAGCTGACCAAACGACATCCGACTTGATAAAAGATGTCTTTGTTAATTTCGTGCTTGCTTCGGGAGTCATTGATTGCGAAATCTTGATGATGACTGCGCAGCCGAGCCCAAACGAAGCGGCTGATGGAAAAGGAAAACATATAAATTTGAGAATCACGAGCAAAGGGGGCGGGATATTACATGATGAAGCGTTGAAAGACAACGCAAGCATCCAGACTTTAGTCGGCAAACTTGAGAAGATGGGTTACAAGGTTGATACAAGGGCGCTCGGAAGTGAATTGACGATGGACATTTGCGAGATCAAGCGTGAGGAGGGTTCAGGGGAAAAGACTTTGAGTGCGCTATTAGTTGAGGATGACAAAGTGATCGCCTACGAGGAGTCACAAAAATTAATCAAGATATTTTCTCGCGTGAAAGTTGCCTCGGATGCTGTTGAGGCGGCGATGATACTCGATTCGGAAAGATTTGGCACTGCGTTTATCGATCTCAGTTTACCGTCGATCAACGGCAGAGAACTTTGCCGACAGATAAAATCATCTCAGCCCGATTGCATAACAATTCTTCTTACGAACCGTGAGGGGGAAGAAAAATCGGATGGGGTGGACTATGTCGTGCTGAGGCCGCTTGATGAGGACGTTGTAAGAAATTATATCAGAGAATAATGGATGGTTCCTATCTCAGACACACCGAATTTATACAAATGGCAAATTCTAAATTCTCACTCTGAAATCTTAAACAAAATCAAATGGCGAAAACTCTAAGTTTACAAACTTCAATGCCGCTTCTTTGCCGTAGTTTCCGATATTTTGGTTTTGTGAATTCAGGTTATTAAGGTTCAGAGTTTAGGATTTAGAATCTAGCATCTGTTCTATCTTGGCCAGAAGTTCACCGTTAAGAGACTAAATGGATTCCCAATTTACTGTTCCGAAACTTTCTCTCTGCATGATCGTGAAGAACGAAGAAGAGTATCTCCCAAAATGTCTTCAGAGCGTAAACGGAATTGCGGATGAGATTATTCTCATCGACACCGGCTCGACCGACTCTACGATCAGGATCGCTGAACGATTCAATGCAAGAATCATTCGTTATGAATGGCACGATGATTTTGCCGAAGCAAGAAATGTTTCGTTGGAGGCCGCTTCTGGAGAATGGATTTTAGTCCTCGATGCGGATGAGGAACTTCCATTTGAGACACGAAACAAGATCAAGGGGATGACAAATGAATCCGATGCGGATGGGATTGAGCTTCTGATAAGAAGTGAATTGCCCGATGGCGACGCCGCTCTTTATGATGAATCGAGAATTGTTCGATTATTCCGCAGACGGAAAGAATTTCGTTATATAATGCCGATACATGAACAAATCAGGCAATCGATCGAAGACGCGGGGGGGAAAATTGCCGCTTCCAACATAGTGATAGTGCATCATGGATACTCGCGGAAAGAAGTACAAGGAAAAGAAAATCGTGCAGAGAGAAATCTTGGAATGTTGTACCATGCCGTGTCGGATTCTCCAAGCGATCCTTATCTCCACTATCAAATTGGCGCCACATTGATGAGCATCGGAAAGCGGGATGATGCTTACATCGAATTAAACAAAGTGCTTGATCTGCATTACGAACGTCTTGGTCCTTCCATACTCGACAAGCTGTTTATGAAAGTTTCCCAGCTCTTGCTTGAAAACAATAATTATGGTGAGGCTATAAAATTTGCGGAAAAAAGTTTACTGTACAATTCTAATAATTCGGTTTCGCAGTATGTTGCAGCGATAGGGTACTTGTCTCAAAATAAAATCCGAGAAGGTTACAGCTATCTTCTTAAAATCCGCGGAAGTCGGGAAGTCAGCATTCGTCTGGACAAACAGTTTGGCGAACTCATCGCAGCTTGTGAGAAGTTGTTAGCCCATAGCTGACAAACATGGCTCACTCAAGGCTCGGTTTCCGTCCGTAGTTTGCACGGACTGGGAAATCAATACATAAGACACAGCATTTACTTGCAAAAGGCTGCTAAAGTTCCAGAAATCATTTCCGATAATAAAGTCATGACGCGCCAATGTCCCGACAAGTCGATCATCGGCGTGCACAGGTAAGGTGGTGAGAAGAGCGCCGCCGGTTGCCTGCTTTTTTAAACTCTTCTTGCGGCATGGATGCCGCGCAAAAAATAACATGGAGGTAAATTACCATGGCAGACTACACGGGTGGATTCCGAATAGCGACCAACATCGGCGCTATGAACGCGTATGACGCGTTAAATTCAATCAACCAACAACTTAACCAAGACGAACTTGAACTTGCAAGCGGTAAGCGTGTCAACAGTGCAGGCGATGACCCTGCCGGATACACTATCGGCACAAAGTTGCAAGCTCAATCTGCTGGGTTGAGCCAGGCTCTTACGAACGTTGGCGACGCACAGAGTGTTCTTTCTACGGCTGAAGGCGGTTTACAAGCGATCAACGAAATATTGGTAAACGTTAAATCGTTGGTCACAGAAGCTGGAAACGCAGGATTAGGCTCCGATGAGCTTCAGGCTATCGTTACCCAAGTCAATGATTACATGAACGAGATTGGGGATACGATTGCCCAGACAACGTTCAACGGAAAGGCGTTGATTAATACAACCTTTACAGGCGAAGCTTTTCAGGTTGGTGCAGACAGTGGAGACACTATGTCGGTCAGCATTTCTACCGCTGTCGACTCAGCTTCACTAACATTAAGCGGCATCACTACGTCCAACATCGCCTCGGCGCTTTCGAGCGTTGACTCTGCTATCACCACCGTTTCAGGAGTGTTGCAGTACGTTGGCTCTCTTGAATCTCGTTTGAGTTTCAAGAGTCAGGTTCTGAACACCTCAATCACAAACGTTGATGCAGCGACCAGCGGAATAATGGATGCGGACGTTGCTGCAGTGCAGGTGGATGCTACGAAGCTTCAGATACTGGAGCAAACAGCAACAGTGCAGTTGGCGCAAGCGAATGCGATGCCAAGCACAATTCTGAAACTATTCCAGTAAAAAGTCCCACGGAAAAAGCGCGCCTCTCAAAAAGAGGGGCGCTTTTCCGTTTTAATTGAGAAGAAAAAATGGAAGCGATAGCTTTTAAATCAAAGAATGCTTTTCAAGGTTACAAAAAGAATGAAATAATGGGACTTACGCCCGTCCAAATGATTCTTAAATTATATGACTATGTGATTGTTAATTGTAAAAGACGCGATGAAGCAAAAGTTAAAGCAGGGATTACCCAACTTATCGCCGCGCTTAATTTTGATTACAAGGAAGTCGCGCTTGGTTTTTTCAAAATATATAGGTATTGCCAGGATCGTGCAAGAAAAGGAAAGTTTGACGAGGTAGCAGAGTTGATCGGTGAACTTCGTTCAGCATGGGCACAAGCGTTCAAGCTGTCTTAATTCAGGAGTAGAAAATGTCTTCCCCATCTTCGTCGATTATGTTAAATACAAATTCATCTTCGAGTTCTTCGATCGACGAATTAGTATCCGAATATGTCAGCTCAATAAGCCAACCGGTCGAGCAGCTACAGTCAGAGCAATCTAATATCAGCTCGCTCGTCAGCATCTATAATACCATAAAGTCAAATTTGAAAAGCCTCGAGTCACAGGCAAGCAGCCTTGGTTCTGTCGGAACACTCTCCCCGCTTGCGGCTAAAACTGCAACGGCTTCAGATTCAACAATTGTTTCCGCAACCGCACAGAATACTGCGACGTCAAGCACTCATAGTTTACTCGTAACGCAATTGGCAAAATACGATACTCTTGTCTCAAGTCAACTTTCTCAATCGGGTGCAGATATTTCGACCGCAGCTGGCGCGGGGAAATCCACTTTCTCCGTTACAATAAATGGGACGACAACAAAGATAAACGTCAATGTAAATAACGGCGACACCAACTCCACAGTAATGGCAAACATGGCTGCCGCGGTGAACGCCGCAAATTTAGGAGTTACGGCATCGGTTATTACCGACACGGCTTCGACTGCGCGGCTTGTTTTCGCGAGTAACAACAGCGGATCGGCAAATGCAATTAGTGTCGCGGATGTCTCCGGCGATTTGGCGAAAAGTGTCGGCTGGTCGAACGATGTTATAAGCTCAAGGACCGCCTCGACCGCGACAGGCGCCGGGTTCGTCAACAGTTCCACAGGCTCACTTGATGCCAATTTTACTTTTGATGGAATCCCGATTGTGCGCGGCTCGAACACCGTCTCCGATGTGCTCACGGGTGTTACGCTAAATCTCGAGGGTACTCAACTGGCAACGGATAATCCCGTTACTCTGACGATTGCGCCCGACACAAGCTCAATCCAATCAGCCATTCAGAATTTCATAAACTCATACAATACAGCGATCACATCCGTCACGCAGAACACTGGAGACACGACTTCAACAAGCTCAAGCAGTTCATCTGGTGGTTCGTCCGGTACTACTGTGACTCGTGGTGCGCTTGCCGGCGATGTGACCTTTATGAATCTGCAGATGCAATTACAAAATGTTCTTATGGGACAAGTGAATTCGGCACAGTCTGGGAACCCCAATTCGCTGAGCGCGATTGGGATAACGTTGAATACTGATGGTACGTTATCGATAAGCAATCAATCGACCCTGACAAGTGCCATCACGGCCAATCCGAGTGCTGTCGTTGATTTGTTTAATTCGTCTGACGGGATCGCCGTCCAGATGAATAAGCTTGTGAAGTCTTATTCGGTTGCCGGCGGGACAATGGATGAGAAGATCAACGGCGCAAACAGTGAGATTTCTTCTTTGAATGATGAGATTAATTCCATGCAAGCAAATATTAATGAACAGGCAAATGCGATGCGTGATGAATTTACCGCTCAAGAATCACAGTTGATTCAACTGAACCAAACCGAGTCGTCGCTTACCAGTATATATAACACAATGTCATCACAAGGAATACTTTGATGGAATTAGAAGAGGCGAGAAGAACGATTCAAAAATTAGCTGAGAATGCAGTCAAGATTAAACGAAATGTCAGGGATGGAAATCTCAAAGAGTCCTCTAAGCTTATAGGCGAACGCGTTGCTCTGGTTGAAACATTGAGGCGGCTCCGGGACGCTAAAGTTTCATTTGTAAATTCCGATATAAAAGATGAAATGGATCTATTGATAAAAAATATGAAAAGTAACGTTTCGGATGCGATTGGCTATATAAACAACAAACTGTTAACGTTGTCAAATGAATTGGCGAAGATGGGCGGTACAAGGAAAATTGCCGCCTACAAAATACAAGGAGGACGCCATGGCTATAAGTCCTATTGACCCAACAACAACTTTTGAAACGGCACAAGAAGTCAAGAAAAAAGTGAATGCTTCAGAGACACAATCTGCTCAAAACACGAGCGACAAGATAGAACTTTCGCCGGAAGCAAAGAAGCTTCATGAAACTCAGCTCCAAAATAAGCTCTCGGAAATAAACGGGAAAATCGAGAGCGGGTATTATGGCTCAGACGAAGTTCTCAATTCGGTAGCAAGTTCACTTGTCAAGGTAATTCGAAACGGATAAGTCATAATTAGCACAGGTATTTCACTTCAGGGCAAGTAGCCCTCTTTCTTACACAACAGTACGTTCACTCACCATAAGTAGGTTAATCCATTCGTCATACTTGATTTTCCCTCCTTTCGTTTATAAACTATTTCGATAGAGTAGATGGCGATGAGGAGACTGAATAATAATTTTTTTATACTTGCTTTACTTGTGGCATTCCTTGACGGTTGCGTCCCGAATGCGCCGCATGATAACCCTATCGATCCTGGATCGCCGAATCCTAAAACGGATGGTGCCTTGAAGGGAAGCGTATTGTCTCTTGGTTTACCTTATTCCGGAATTCCCAATGCACTTGTGGTGATCGAACAAAATGGCTCTGCACAGTACACTGCTACTGATGGAAGTTTCAGCTTTTCAAATGCGCCACCAGGAAATATCACACTCGTCATAACAAAAGCCCTGTACATGAATGATACTGTAAGAATTTATTTGCCCGTGGGAGGGAATCTTGATACGCTGATTCACATAGATGCACTTCCGCAGATAAACAACGCACAGGTTGTTACAAGTAAAATAGATCAATGGTTGCCTGGAGTTGTTTATTCGGCGGTAGTTTCTGCCAGCATTACAGATCTGGATGGATTTCAGGATGTGGATACAGTCTATGTGAGAGTTGATTCTCTCACATTCGGGATGAATTACATCGGAGGAAACAATTACCAGGTCAACATCAATGCTGATTCGCTCCCTAATCAGGATATTCAGTGGCTTGTCGGAAAGCAGTTCATCATCTTTGCAATCGATCACGAGAATGGAACGGGGCAGAGTGCCGGATTTTATGTCACAAGAATAATCGAGGCAGAAGCCAATCCGACATCGCCTATTAGCTTAGACGCAACCACAAGTTATCCACAATTCAATTGGAGTCCCCCGACGGTATCTTTCGATTACAATTACCAGCTTCAAATATATCAAGTTAATTCTGGAACTCAGACTCCTGTAGGCTCTCCTATCAGCATAAGCTCCGATTCAATTTCATATAATGATCCGGACTCTCTTGCCGTTGGACAGTATTCCTGGACGTTAACGATAATTGATAATTTCGACAATAGTTCCACCGCGAAAGAACAATCTTTCGAGGTGCAATAAGAAATCACTATGACTGAAGAGACAAGAGATAATTTCACCGTTCTTTACGAAATTGCTCAGAACATTAATTCTATTCTCGATCGGCAGCATTTGCTGGAAAAGGTTCTGGAGATCGCGATGACGCATCTTGATGCAGAACGTGGCTGCATTGTGATGGTGAATGATTTGTCGGGATCAGGATTCGATGTCGTTGTGAGTAAGAACTTCGATAGTGAAAAAGATACAAGTGAATCAATCGCCTCATCATCGGTGATCGGTAAAGTCTTAAAAAACGGAGAACCGGTCTTGACATTCGATGCGCTCAGCGATGAGAGATTTGAGGCATCAAGAAGCATAATGGCACAGCAAATTCTATCGATAATTTGTGTTCCACTCCGGCTTCAAGACAAAACAACGGGGGCAATCTATCTGGACAGCAAAAAATCTAGGGGAAAATTCAACGACGAGACTTTGAAATTTCTTGCGGTTTTCGGAAATCTTGCGGCTGCCGCCGTTGAGAACGCTCAGCGATATGACAATTTAAGGACCGAGAATGCCCGCTTGAAGAATGAAGTGAGTAGCACGATACTTTTTCCAGGCATAATCGGGAAAAGTAAAATTTGGAAAGCGGCATTGGATTTAGTCCAGCGGGTTGTTGACACGGCCGTATCCGTCTTGATTACTGGCGAGAGTGGTACAGGCAAGGAGTTGATCGCACGCGCAATTCATTCTCAAGGCACGCGGCGCGAGATGCCGTTCATGGCAATAAACTGTTCCGCGATTCCGGAGCAGCTTTTGGAAAGCGAATTGTTCGGTTACAAAAAAGGCGCGTTTACTGGAGCGAATGCAGACAAAAAAGGGCTGCTGGAATATGCAGAAGGTGGTACACTTTTCTTGGACGAAGTAGGTGATCTTTCGGCCGCATTGCAGGCGAAACTGCTCCGGGTTCTCCAGGACAAAGAAATTAGAAGACTCGGCGGAACGGACAGCAAAAAAATTGATATAAGAATCTTAGCTGCCACTAACAAAGATTTACACGAGGAAATCAAGAAAGGAAATTTCAGAGAAGACTTGTATTTTCGGCTGAATGTCGTGGAGATTCATCTTCCGCCTCTCCGTGATCGAACGGAAGATATACCGGTGTTAGCCAACCACTTTATGAAGGAGGCGTGTGAAACGCACGGAAGGAATGTCAAGAGAATTAATTCAGAAGCAATGTCGCGTCTTCTCAGGCATCCATGGCACGGAAATGTTCGAGAGCTTCAAAATACCGTCGAGCGTGCAGTAGTCCTCTCGCGAGGCGAGGAACTGTCCGAGGATGACTTGAAACTGCACCAACATTTTGGAGAAGAGATGCTTGAGAAAGGTGAAACGCTCGAAGAATTCGAAAAAAAACTTGTCGAAAAGACCCTTGCTGAAACCGGCGGCAACAGAACGCGCACCGCTGAAAAACTCGGGGTGTCGCTCAGATGGCTTCAATACCGATTAAAGGAATGGAGCAGTGAGCAAAGATAATTTTTCTATTCTTGAGAAAATAAACGAAAGCTCCACGACTACTGTCTTTAAGGCACACCAGAATGTCCTTGATAGAACAGTCCTTTTGAAAGTTCTACACAAGCATCTTTTGCGCGATAAGAATCTTGTTGCAAGGTTCACACGTGAAGCAAGAGCGTGCGCGGTGCTGCACTCGGAAAATATTGTTCAGGTCTATGATCTCACGGAAATTGATGGTGCTCCTACGATTGTCATGGAGTATGTCGAAGGGAAATCGTTAGAAGAGATGCTCCTGAATCACATTTATCCCGAGGAGTTTGTAATTAAGATTGCTAGCTCTGTCTTGAACGCACTTTCTTATGCGCACGAAAGAGGAATCGTTCACCGTGACATAAAACCAGGGAATATACTTGTCTCCGAAAACGGGATGGTCAAAGTTACTGACTTTGGGCTTGCGGCTGTGTCTGATGCGCAATCGCTCACTATGGAAGGAAGTCTTATAGGTACTCCTGCTTACATGTCGCCGGAACAGGCGAGAGGCGAACCTGTCGACGGGAGGACAGATTTATTCTCGCTCGGTGTTACATTGATAGAAATCTTAACTGGAGAAAAAATACTTCTTGGCAAATCTTACGCAGAGTGTATAAACAACATCCAAAGTTTTCGGCAGAAATCATTGGATAAATTTTCCGATAAATGCTCCCCGCATATATTGGAATTTCTTAAGCGTCTTCTCGCTCCGGACAAAGAGGCAAGGTTTTCATCAGCTGAACAAGCACTCGACTTCCTTTCTCCAGATCTCACTGGAAATAAGTCTGTTAGAAAATTTCGAGGGCTTGTCGTCAAGAGAAGGAAATCTGATTTGTTGCTCGGAGGAATCGGAGCTGGAATAATTATCGCAGGAATATTGTTCTTATCTTTGCGGAATCCAAACGACAAAAATGTGATGAAAAATCTAGGCGCAGATATATCTTCGGCGTCGAAAGTTGTTCCGGCAAGTCGGGACATTCTCAGTGAAAAGAAGAGTGATTCTGATGTTAATAAGTTGGAATTAAAGGTGCCGGATAAGGACAATTCGAAATCGTCTGATGCATCTAATCAAATACCGAATAAGTTGGTCGCTTCTTTGCAAAATACTCAGAATGAAAAGAGATCTGGAGCGGTCGAAAGCGATTCCGGCTATATCTCGATAGACTGCAAGCCCTGGGCTGATGTTTATATCGACAGTGAATATGTTGGTAAGACTCCTATCGCGGGTTCGTTTAAAGTCGCAGTCGGGAGACATACGGTTATGTACAACAATCCTTTTTTTGTTCCGATCGTAAAAAACGTAACTATTCAACCAAAGACTCAGTCGTCGGTAGATGCAGATTTTCTCGGCAGCGCGGGATTTATCTCGGTCACGATTATTCCTTGGGGAGATATTTTTGTCGATGATGTTAATAGAGGTACAACGCCGATCAGCGAACCGATTATAGTTTCATCAGGAGTTCGTAAACTGACAATTCATAATCCGAAATTTGAAGACTTCGAACAAAAAGTGATTGTAAATCCGGGAGATACATTAAAACTTAATTTCAATTTCCTTGCAAGAATTAAGAAATGATGGCACACGCTTTGCACCCTTTTAGACGAACTATGATGGGTTGGTACAAGATAAAATATTGGTCGCTGCTATTGATGGGGATCTTATTTGCCGCTTCACCGCTGTATAAAACTGCGTTTTCGCAGATTGTCATGCCTCACCCGAGAATCGGCATGTGCTCAGCCCGTCTCGGATCGAAACTTTTTCTCATAGGCGGAGCAGAATCCAAAGCGCAAAACTTGCACGGCCTGACCAGTTTGCCCTCACTTTATGGATCTTCCACTGTTGAAGCATTTGATTTTAGCACGATGACATGGGATGAAAATATTGCGCCTTTGGATACTCCGAGAGCTTACGCGACCGCTGTGGTACTCAATGACTCTATTTATGTCATGGGAGGAGTTGATGCTAATGGAAATGTTTTGAAAACAGTTGAAGTATATGACCAGTCAACAAAGGAATGGCATTACACGTCAAGCATGTTGAGATATAGAAAAGGTGCTGCATCGGTGGTTTACGGGGACAGTATTTTAGTTTTTGGAGGAAGCGGGAAAAATGGCGTTCTTCACACGTTAGTTGAAGCGTATTCTCCAGCATCGGGCACATGGTCTCCGTCGGATTCGACTCTTTTCGGACGCATTTTTCATCGCGTGGTAAAAATTGGATCTTATGTTTATATTTTTGGCGGAGTAGGTGCTGCAAGCAATATTGTCGGTGGGCCACTTGGATATGTTGAAAAATATATTCCGGGAGAGGGCGTCGTTCAAATAAAATTTGTATGGAAATATCCTAGAGAGTTCTTTGACATTGTTCAAAAAGATGACTCCGTGTTTGCCATCTCCGGTTATGGTCAGAGTTCGTCACCTTTCATTGATCAGGGATACTATGGAGATATTGAGCTCCTTGATTTTCGCATGGCTAGTGAAAATCCGGAAACTAATGCGGAAGCTGATACGGAAGCTGAAGCAACTTCTAACTCGATTATGCCGAGGGTAGGATTCGTGGCTCAATTTGCGAATGATGGAACGGTTTATCTATTTGGTGGACTTTCGCCGGATCATTACAGCGGACAGATTCCTGTAGATTCAGTAAGTGAGGTTTCAATCCCTTATGGTCCCACTGCTGTTCATGAG
>JBAPNE010000043.1:0-3922 GCA_049278975.1 Candidatus Kryptoniota bacterium | reverse complement strand
ACATTGAGCTATGGTTATCCTAAGTAAGCTCTCAGTGCCTTGCTCCGAGTGGCGTGTCTCAGACGGCGAATTGCTTTCTCTTTAATTTGTCGCACTCGCTCACGTGTAAGATTAAATTTCTCGCCTATCTCTTCAAGTGTCAGCGGATGTTCGCGTTCAATTCCAAAATATAATCTTATTACTTCAGCTTCCCTGTCGGTCAAAGATTTCAGAGCGTGTTCAACTTCAGCTCGCAATGATTCCTTCATTAATATGTAATCAGGAGGAAGCTGGTTGTCGTCAGCCATGACATCAAGAAGTTTGTTATCTTCTCCTTGAACGAAGGGCTGGTCAACGGAAAGATGTCTGCCGGATATCTGAAGAGTTTTGTCAACTTCATAAAGGCTCATGTCAAGCTGCTCGGCTATCTCGGACGGACTCGGCTCGCGTTCGAATTCCTGTTCGAGTTCGCTGAATTTCTTTCCGATCTTATTCAGTGCACCTACCCGGTTCAGCGGCAGACGCACAATCCTCGATTGTTCCGCAAGTGCCTGCAAAATAGATTGCCTGATCCACCATACCGCGTACGAGATGAATTTAAATCCGCGCGTCGGATCGAAACGCTTTGCCGCTTTTATCAAACCGAGGTTTCCTTCGTTAATCAAATCGCCAAGCGACAGGCCCTGGTTTTGATATTGTTTCGCAACGCTTACCACAAATCTTAAATTTGCTTTGATCAGTTTCTCTAAGGATTTCTGATCGTTATCTCTAACTTTAATCGCAAGCTCAATTTCCTCCTCCGGCGTTAAGAGATCGACTTTGCCAATTTCTTGCAAGTATTTATCGATCGTTTGGTTCTCGCGGGAAGGATATTGCTTACCGACTTTTATCATTTATTTTCCTCTATCTAATAACAAAAAATACTTACGTTGTGCTCCCACAACAATTGAGAGTTCATAGATAGCTAACAACTAAGAGCCACCGGTCATCCGCTATGAGCCATGTGTTCTACGCGTAAACTTGTTTTTCGTTACACTTGCAGACTTTAACAAAGTGCTGGTTGTATTTGTAACTTGCTTTCTCGCTTTTTTCGGACGAGATAACTAGAACGTTTTGCATGATCTCGCCGCACTTCGGGCATTCTAAACCTTTCTTACCAGCCATTGCTTTAGCTGCTTTTTCTGCAAAACTTGTTGTCTTTGCCATTTTATTTTCTCCTTTTATTATAGAATCTTTACGACGTTTCCGCCGCTTGTGTGACCACGCTGAAGAACTTTCTGAGCCGTTATAAGAAGGTCAGATGGATTGCTCTTCCCGTCTACGTTCAAAACAGCAACACTGATTGTTGCCATGTAGTTTCTACTTCCTATCGGATAAACTTTTGTAGCCAAATTTTTTCTGAATTTTTCTCCCCACGCTAATGCTTCATGCTGTGAAAATCCTTCCAGGAGAATGCCGAAAGAATGAGCAGAAACTTTTCCAATCGCATCGTAAGGTTTCAACCATCCGCGCACCATCTCCGCAACATCTGAAAGTATGTAATCGACTCCTTCAACTGAAAATCTATTCCTAATATCATCGACCCTGTCAAGTCCCATCAGGACAAGTGCACTTCTAATCCCGAGATCAGCAACTCTGCCGATTTCTTCCGCGAGTCTTTCGATAAAAAATTTCTTATTCAAAGTTCCGGTTACCCTATCAAAAACGACAAACCTATCGAGAAGCTGGTTAACCGAGTTTACTTCCGCCGCAAATGCTCCCAAATTTACGACCTGTTTAATTCCATCTACTTCAAGCGAAGAAAATCTTGCAGCCGTAAGGCTTTCGACTGTGATCGCACCAAAGCATGTATTTATCCCCAAAATGGGAATGACCATAAAAGATCCTTCTCCGGTTGGTTCACTTTGGTTGAACCGATGTTCTTCAACCCTCGACAGGTCTTCCAAATAAAGTGCTCTATTCTCGCGCAAAGCTTTGCCTATGAGCGTGTCACTGATGCTGACCTTGCAGCCCTCGTCAATATATTCGCTGCCCGAACGTTTCACCACATGCGACACCGTCCATGATGAAGATGACACACCGGGGAAGTGAAGATCACTCTGCAAGGATGATCCTGCGGATGTAATGAGCGCCACGAATTCGGCATCGACCGTGTCTGAAACCGCAGTTGCCAAAGTGGTTAGAATAGAAACCAGATCGTTTTTCGATATTAATTCGTTTGTCAGCCACTTTAGTGAGTTGAAAGTCGTCTTGATTACACCGAGATCGTACTTGTCGGTTAAGGCTCGTAATATTGTTGAGAACAAACGCGTGAAATTGCCCAACAGCGGAACCGTTTCGCTTCCGAAACCTTCGTCAGTGAGACTATCGGCGGCGAGAACTGCAATCACGTCGTCACGATAAAAAATCGGCACTCCTATCAAACTCTTTACTCCGCCCGGCGCTTCGTAATATGGTACAACGTCAACTTCAGCGACAGGGTTTATTTCTGAAATGATCTCCGGCTTACCGCTCATCGCAATTCTGCTTATGACATCGTTACCAATCGGCAGGCGCAATTCTTTCGTGAACACACTCGAGTTCGTCACCTTGTCGGCAACGGCCAAAAGTTGTTTCTCCTTGTTGACCCAAAACAAGACTGTAGTGTTTGCAAAAAGAACCTCTTGTGTTAACTCCAAGAGTTTGTGAAGAATCGAATGGAACTCGGCTCTCGGCTCTGCCGGAGATTGTTCCTCCGGTTTGAAATAGAATGTGTCAATGATGTTGAACCGCGGACCTTCTTTCTTGGGAACGAATGTCCGTTGAGGCTCAGGTGGTACAGAAGTCTGTTGCTGATGTGCCGAAGAGCCAGCACGCGGGAGAACTTCTTTTTCGGGCTGCCCGGATGAATCCTTTCTGGAAACTACCTGCGGCTCTTCGTATTCGGCATAATACTCCGAGCTAATGTCATCGAAGACATACCGTTTTACTGGTTTTTGGGGTTGTTCGTTCATCCGTGAAATTTACAAATTAATATCCCACTGTGGGAAGGTACGCACCAACTATTCATTTTGCATAATATAAGATATTAGACCAATATTCTCAATGACGCTTTGCCAAAAGTGGAATCGCAAAGACCGATTGGATTTCTTCTTCGCATTGTAGTTTTTGATCGAAGTTTGCTAAACGCTTCTCAGGCACTTTTGAATTTTGACCTCGTTAAATTAAATTTTTGCATCAATATGAATTCGTAGAATCCGGCAACATTGAGTCAAAAAACAATTTGAGGATAAAAAAATTATGAAAGTTTACGCACTTGCCTTTGGCGCCCACCCTGACGACGTGGAAATGAGCTGCGGAGGGACATTGTCGATGCTTTACAGAAACGGAAAGCCTTTCGGTATTGTTGACTTCACACGCGGCGAAATGGGAACGCGCGGCAACGCGGCCATCCGCGCTGCTGAAGCAAAAGATGCCGCAAAAATTCTCGGCGCTGACATCCGCATTAACCTCGGCATTGCCGATTCAAACGTCGAGATCAATCGCAGAAATCTTCTGGAGGTCGTAGAAGTCATAAGAAAATTTCAGCCTGAAATAGTATTTGCTCCATACCGCGAAGAACGGCATCCCGACCACGTTCACGTGCACCAGCTTGTCAGCGACGCGATTTTTTATTCCGGTTTAGGAAAACTCAAAACGGCGAGACTATCACCCCACAGGCCAAAACGGGCGTTCTACTACATGCAACACAGAACATTTGTTCCGACACTTTACGTTGACATATCGAATGACTTCGACACGAAAGTCGCCGCGATAAAAGCCCACAAATCACAATTCTTTAACCCTTCAAGCAAAGATCCAGAAACCGCGCTTTCGACTCCCGAATTTCTTGAATATCTTCTCGGCAGGATGAAATACCATGGCAGACAAGCCGGTGTCCGATATGCAGAACCATTTTGGACAA
>JBAPNE010000042.1:0-3276 GCA_049278975.1 Candidatus Kryptoniota bacterium | reverse complement strand
CAATTTATGGTGATAGATGGAAATGAGAGTAAACAATACGACAGCATTGTCGCCGTGGGAGGATGGAAAATTGCGGCTGATACTTGTGAGAACATTCATTATCTATCAACGCAGGCTCTCACGTCATCCAAAATCAACATCTATTTAGTGGAAGAAGATATAAGATAATAAAAATTGAATATGGTGATGCTGCAGCCAAAGAAGATAGCGACCAACAGCAGATGACAATCGCAAAAATAGGCTTCATTACCAAGAACGCGTGGGGACAGGCTATCCATGATCAAGAGCATATCAGGGCAGGCATGGATCGCTTTCATTGAAGGCTGATCCGCCTGCGGCGGACATGGCACGCACATTGGCATAGCATGAATGCGCGGCGAGATTTTTTCTGGCGGACCTTAGGCGAATACGACTCCCGATGGTATAAAGCCACTTTCCTGCCAAGTTAGCCTATCAGATAGCCTGCATATCGCTGAGAACTTTTCCAAATTCACATTTGTTATTTCGTTTGATGATAAGTTGCCTATGAGACATCTCGAACACATTTCAAAAATAGCTCAGGTATCCAGCAACTTACACAAACGGTTCTTGCTGGCTTGGTGAAGTATAATCGGGATCAGGCTTTTTGTTGATAAGGAATACGAGAACGAGTTGGTCTTCTCGTCATTCCAAGAATCGGGAATCAATCTTTGTACGTAATGGAATCTCGTCAAATCAAATCTGATGGTGATCGATATGAACAACAAAGAGTTTTCGTCACTTCTGGCAACATGCGAGGAGAACGGCCTCGCCCCGAAATATGTGATCAACCCGGACACATACCGCGAGTCAAAGGCATCTTTCTTTAAGCAATCTTTCCCGATGCGGACATCCCCCGTGGATTACGATGCCGACAAAGAAGAAATTTTCGTCGTCAGCGATTTGCACATTGGCTCAGGAAGGAATGCCGAAGGAGTGTATCGTGGGACGGAAAATTTTTTTGCTGACGATTCTTTTAGCAGGTTTCTGGAGCACGCGCACAACATCGTGAAGAACAGGAACGCGATATTGATAATCAATGGGGACATCTTCGACTTTCTTAGAGTAACCGAATATCCGGGTAAAGTCAGGAAGATACGAATCAGCAAAAGAGTTAAACACTTCATAATGGGCGATCCGTTAATGGGGCAAATACCGTCAGGAAACGCAAATGATGCTTTCGTCGATTGGCAATCCGAGCTCAAGAAACTCGGCGTCATGAAGACTGTTAGGGAGTTGGAAGATAGCATTTCACACCGAGAAAGAAAGTATGGGCTCGGGACACAGGATTTCAAGACAATCTATAAACTTCGATTAATTAGACTCGGGCATCCCGTTTTCTTTAGTGCGTTGGCTAAATGGCTGGAGGGAGGAAATAGACTCATCATTCTCAAGGGAAACCATGATGTCGAAATTTATTGGCCGATGGTACGGAACTATGTACGTCTTATCCTTGCGGAAGATATCGTCCAGCGCGGGAAGAATAAAAATACAGGTAAAGTATTGACAGACATCGTTCTGCCGAACATAACTTTTATAGACGATTCAATTCTGATCGATAAAGACTTTTACCTGGAGCACGGACATCGCTACGACAAGTTCACGATGATTCTGGGCAGCGCCATCTTAGAGAGCAGCCCCGACCAGATCAATATTCCTTTTGGTTCCTTCTTTAACAGATACCTCATCAATCGAATCGAACTATACTTTCCATTCCTCGACAAAGTGAGGCCGTCAGGAAATGTGCTTCCAATTCTCATGAGGGAGGATTTTCCGCTTGCGATGAAAGTACTGTCCCAGCATATTCCGCTTCTTATCCGGATATTATTCACAAACCGGCGCTATGTCTGGTTCATGTACAGCTCGGTGTTCTGGATTGTGCTTATGCTCTTAGCCCCGTTCCTCCTTGCTCTCAAAATTGAACCCGGGATGTTCGCGCGATTACAGCAGGATCTTTCGTCCATCGGGAGTCTTCAGGGAATAGGCAAGACAATCTTCGACCAGGCCGAAAACGTCGGCATCCTCTTTTTATCGTACGTGCTATCTCGGCTGGTCGGGTGGTTTCAATTAAGCGAGCCATCGAGCCTTGAGAAATATGCAAAGGCAAGATTTGCGGGGACAGAATACAAAATCATGACCATGGGACATACGCACAATCCGGGTTCATACTTGATAAACGGGAAGTGCCTGTTTTACAATACCGGGACCTGGATCCCCGTAATTGAAAACTCAACTGCTTCGGTGCGTGAAGACAAGACGTTCACATTTTTGCATCTGGTAAGAGACGAGGCAAACAAGCTTCTACCTTCAGGCGGAGTCTTGCAAAGGTGGGACGACGAAGCCGGGAGAGTGGAACCTCAAATATTACTACAAAGCAAATAGAGAGTGCAGCCATGACCAGGATCCTCCATTTTGTTGGTGTCGTTTTCATTGCAGTTATCATAGCCGGCTGCTCTTCTATTCTCGGAGGAGCGGGCGAGGATTTAGGCAACGGTGTCATTAAACCTGTGAACACGTATGCCGACTCGATAGGATACAATCTTGTGAGGGGCGCAAAGACAAGCCTCGGAGCACAAGAAACAAGGCAAGTGATCGACTCATTATTGAGCAATATCGGTGACAGCACAAACTGGCAATTGAGCCGCATCAGAGACTCGCTGTTGGGAGATCAAACGGGCCAGAAAATTGCGGCTTTGCGCGAATCACTTCTCGGCAAGGCGACCAAAGAAGATCTGTTGAAGATCAAAAATTCAGTTCTCGACACAAACCTCCAAAATTACATTGCAGAAATTCTCAAGAAGTTCGACAACTCCGCCGGAGAGGCTGGAGCCGGCATACGAGATTCACTTTTAGGCGCGAGGTCGAACACACTCATCAAAGCGATCATCGACACGGCCATGAATGATCTACAGGCGCGGCTGAAATACGAAGTATATCCGGACATGAGGGCGAACCTGAGCTTCGTTGAAAAGAATGCCACATGGTTGATTATCCTGATAGGAATTGTCGCGCTTGCTGTTGTAGGGTTTATCTGGCGGCAGCGTGATAAATACATGCGCCTGACAAAAATGTTGACGTACCACATTTCTGAATTGCCCGACGCTGCATCGAAGGAAGCATTGAAAGCAAACATTTCCCGAAATGCCAAGATGGTCGGGATTGAAGATGACCTGCGGGAACTGCTGATGAAGCAAGGCCTCCTGAGCTAATGGTAAGTGCACCTGTTTCCAGTGATCTCCGGATGTGTTCAGCTTACGT
>JBAPNE010000041.1:0-8610 GCA_049278975.1 Candidatus Kryptoniota bacterium | reverse complement strand
TGCCAACATCTGCTCGTGCAGAAGCTCAAGCGTCAAAAATGCAGAGTGACCTTCATTCATATGATAAACGGCCGGCTCGTATTCAAGTTCCTTCACAAATTTTGCACCGCCGACTCCAAGAATTATTTCCTGAGAAATTCTTGTCGTGCTGTCCCCACCATAAACTCGCGATGTCAAATCCCGATAGTGTTCCTCATTCTCCGGCAGATTTGTTTCAAGCAAATATAGGATTGATCTGCCGACAACAGCTTTATAAGCTGCGACCGACACTGAACTGCGTCCGATTTGGAGCTGAATTTTCACAAGGTTTCCGCCCTCGTCGGTGACAGGAACAACCGGTAAGGAGTGGTAATCCTGCTGGATGTATTCCTCAAGCTGGGCCCCTTCGCTGTTTATCTTTTGGACAAAATATCCTTGACGATAAAAAAGAGTCACGCCGACAAAATTTAATCCGATATCGCTCGCGCTCTTAGTGTGATCGCCGGAAAGAATCCCAAGTCCACCCGAATAAATCGGAAGGCTTTCATGGATTCCTATTTCCGCGCTAAAGTAAGCGACCGGATGCTTGTCAAAATGCTTGAGTATCGCTTGCGGTTTGTTCACCGCCCTTAAATAGGTTTGGAAAGATTCATAGCACGCGTCAAGCTCCGCATGAAGATCTTTATCATGGAGCCTCGAACGCAGCTCTTGCTCGCTGATCTCATTTAGAACGGCAATCGGGTTATGGTTCGAATGATCCCACACACGGGGACTCAGCTTAGCAAATAATTGCTGTACCATACAATCGTATGACCATCTTAAGTTATATGCCAGCTCGTAAACTTTTTTCCGCTCTTCTGAAAAATGAAATGTCTTTTGTACCATTTTATTCCCAATTTAAATTACAAATTATTCCCCTTACACCGAATTTCCAATTGCTCTTCTCATCGAATTCACATGACATAATTCTACTCCGAAGATAAAAACGCATGTCGAATAGAAAATCCATAACAGCATTCCGATAATTATTTCAAGAGCACCATACATTTGCCATAGATTTCCGACACGAGCGAGATAGAGCGCAAAAATATTTTTTGCCAACTCGTAAAGGACTGCAGCCCAGAACGCACCGAAGGCCGCAGTGCTTGATTTAATTTTTCCATAAGAAAGAAACCTGAAGATAAAAAAATATAAAAAGAAAGTTAGTACAAGAGCAAAAAGAATCGGCACACAAAATCTTATCAAAGTGAAGCGCATCTGGCCGGCGGGCAATTGCATCGCGGCCACACGCACTTCCGCAAAAATCGTCGTTACAATCGTGCTTGCCGTTAGAAAAAAACCCGCTATCAACAGAACCCGCAGATCATAGATTGTCTGCCTCAGAAAAGACCGTTTGCCCTCGACGCTGAGAACATGGAACACTGTTTTTCTTAGCGCGCCCATCAACACCAAAGAAGTCCACAAAAAACCCGCGATGCCGACGACTCCGAAAACTCGTTTGTGCTCCGTGAAAATTCTCGCACGATTCATGAAAAAATTTCTCGTCTCGTCAGCGAAATTCAGTTCCGGCGGAAGGAGATGCCGAATAATTATTCCAAGCTGATTAAGCAGCGCCCCACGCGACAAGAAAATGCCGAGGATCCAAATTATCAGGAACACCGTCGGCACAAGACACAGTACAACCTGAAATGACAACGATGATGCGTAGAAAAAAAGATCGTGGGTACCGAAATCCTGTACAATTGTCTTTGCATAAAAGGATACAGCTTGCATAAACTTCACGGGATTCCGAAAAAAGATTCTCAACGTGGGAGGTTTCGCCCGAAGAAGCTTTCCGAATAAATCTTGCCTATGCAAATCATACGGCAAATGAAACGGCAAATTTGGAAGGAAGGACGCTGAAATAAATGGTGGCAAGTTCTTGCACATCAATGTTGAGGATGCCGTTCAACTCAAGTTTTTTTCCTCCAACTACTCCGACATTCTTGATTGGCAAGCTCTTTGACCTGGCCAATGAAATAACTCTATCGGCATTTACGGAATCGAACGAAACCACCACTCTTCCGCCGCCCTCGGCGAATAATGCGAAGTCATTACGCATCGGAGAGCTAAATGACGCTTTTGCACCGTGGATTTTTTCATTATCCATGATGCAGCATTCCGCAATAGTTACCGCCAAACCTCCTTCCGAAATATCATGCGCGGAATTTAATAATCCAGACTGAACAGCTTCACGTAAAAATTCGTGGAGGCTTTTTTCATATTTGTAATCTATCGGCGGAATTTTACCTGCGGCAACATCATGAATCACCTTCAAATATTCACTCCCGCCCATTTCACTCCGCTCAGAACCAACGACAGCAATTATGTCGCCGTCATTTTTGAACGTGGAACGCGCCGCTTTCGAAGTGTCATCGATGATTCCTAACATGCCAATCACCGGAGTCGGATAAACGGTCCGATTAGGACTTTCATTATAAAAGCTGACGTTGCCGCCGGTCACCGGCGTTTCTAATTCCGTACACGCCTTGGCAATTCCTTGAACAGCTTGTTCAAATTGGTAATACACGTCGAGCTTATAAGGATTTCCAAAGTTCAAGCAGTTCGTAATCGCGACCGGTTTTCCTCCTACACATGCAACATTCCGGGCAGCTTCGACAACAGCATGTTCGGCTCCAAGTTTCGGATCGAGATAGACATATCTGCCGTTGCAATCCGTCTTGATTACGAGCCCTTTCTTTTTCCCTGCCTCGCTGATCGCCCATCTTTCGAGCCTCACAACCGCAGCATCTCCCTCGCCCGGCAGCACGACGGTGTCGGTGCCAACCATGAAGTCGTATTGTTCATAAATATATTTCTTGCTGGCAATATTGGGAGAAGACAAAAGTTTTGTTAGAGCTTCATCATAATCACGCGGCTCAGGGAGCGTCGTTGGATCAAATCTCGAAAGTCCATCAATGTAATCCGGCTTACGACTTTCGCGGACATAAACCGGTGCTCCCTCACCGAGCACAAGAGTCTTGGACGGAATTTCAGCCTCGATCTTTCCGGAGCGTCGTATTCGGAGAACGCCATCACCTGTCACTTTACCGACGACCTCCGCATTCAAATCCCATTTTGTAAAAATCTTTTTAATCGCCGCTTCATCTTCAGGTTTCACGATGACGAGCATCCGCTCCTGAGATTCCGAAAGCATGATTTCGTACGCTGACATGTCGGACTCGCGAAGCGGCACGAGATCCAAATTCACATCCATGCCAGTGCTTCCTTTCGCGCTCATCTCGGAAGTGGAACATGCAATTCCCGCCGCGCCCATGTCCTGTATTCCGACAACCAGTCCGTCTTCGATTGCTTCGAGTGTCGCTTCAAGCAACAGTTTTTCCGTGAAGGGATCTCCAACTTGCACCGACGGCCGTTTCGCCTCCGACGCCTCGGAAATATCTTCCGAAGCAAATGTTGCTCCGTGAATCCCGTCGCGGCCGGTTGACGAGCCTACAATCATTACAAGATTTCCAACGCCTCTTGCCGCGGCTTTCGCGATGCGATTGTGCCTCACGATACCGACTGCCATGGCGTTAAGAAGAGGATTCTCATCATAACATTCATCGAAATAAACTTCGCCTGCCACAGTCGGCACGCCGAACGCATTTCCGTAATCCGCAATCCCTTTGACGACATTTTCAAGAAGATATTTCACGCGGGGATTGTCAGGATTGCCGAAACGGAGCGAGTCGAGTGCGGCGACGGGACGCGCGCCCATAGTAAAGATGTCGCGCAAAATTCCGCCGACACCGGTTGCAGCACCCTGGTACGGCTCGACGGCACTCGGATGATTATGACTTTCTATCTTAAATGCAACTGCAAGCCCATCGCCGATGTCAACGAGCCCTGCGTTTTCTTCCCCCGCACTCACAAGTAAATTTTTCCCGGAGCGCGGAAGTTTCTTCAATTGCAAAATCGAATTTTTATAGCTCGCATGTTCCGACCACATCACCGAATAAACTCCGAGCTCAGTGTAAGTCGGAGTTCGTCCAAGTATTTCCTTTATCTTCTCAAATTCATCGGCGTTTAAACCCATTTCCTGCGCGGCTTGTAAATTGACTTCTATATTCATTTCAAGGACCCTAAAAAATTCTGGCTATTTTTTCAATTTGTGCATCACGAAAGTTAAAAGCGCTGCAATCTGGACAAACTTCAGCCAATTTCTGATGCGCCTCGGGTGCAATTGTTGGCATAATCATTTCTAAAATAATTTACAAAAAAAAAGCCCCGTAAAAAACGGGGCACTGCCGGAAGTTTTCTTATGTACAAATAATCATCTGCAAAGAGATGACCGTCGCACTAAAAATCTCTCCTTTGAATAAGCTGCAGCATAGGCTTCAAGTCCGAATAGTGAATGTTCGGCAAACCAGCTTTACTCATAGAACTTTTGCTAAGTACAATCGAACCCGGGGCAGAAGAAATCGAAACTATCGGAATGTTGGATCCAAAATGCGAGTTGATTGCCTGAATAAAAATGTTCGCGACATAAGCATAACCCTGTGAAGTCGGATGCACGCCGTCGAGTCCGAAGAATCCTCCGGAAATGTAGCTGTTTGTCAGCACAACACCTTGAGCAACATATCCATACTTCGCAAAGTTGTCGAAGGCAGCATGCGCATCGACCATGACAACACGAGTTGAATTTAGATTAGCAAATGTCTCGATGGTGGAATTGTAGGCATTGATTGCCACCTCAACTGCTGCCACTTCAGATGAATCAAGAACGTATTCGTCAGGCATTGGATTTGATATTGACGTACCCGCTTCCGCGTGGAGCGGATCAATGGCCGTCAACAATATGAGATCGTGCAGTGTGTCTGCAGGACCAGAATACAAGTTGCCGTTAGCATCGTGTCTCTGGACAATCATGGGTATGTGGCTTCCGTTGGAAGTAATAAGAGGCTCCCCATTGGGTCCATATACAAAAGGTAGAATTGTTGTGAAGAACGGAATACCCGTTACATCCGGAATGTTTGCCACGGCAAACTTCGCAGTTGAATCTCCTGCTAAGAGTGCACCCATCGTTCCATCATATAGCTGATTGAAAATATTCACATCCGTCGGTCCCGTACCAGGTCCTCCAGTGCCTACTGTTCCGCCTGAAGTTGCATAACCGAGAACATCATTCGCACCGATCCATACTGTCATGAAGGTTGGTTTAAGTGCAAGTGCTTGCGCTACTGGACTAGCTCCAAAGGCTTTATTACGCAAGACCAAACTGAAAAAGGGATTGTTACGTGCAACGCTCTTGGTGACAAAATCGGTGGTGTCAGTCAAATCAAACAACACTGCGCCGGGAATTCCCAAATTATTGTACGGCTGCAAATAAGAGCTTGCATTCGTCGGAGGAATAATTGTTGTACTGCCTGTCTGAACACTCGGGCCTGCCAAACTTGTTATCGACATCAAAGCTCCTGTACCAGGGTACGGCATCAGAGGCTGTACAAAATTAGCGGCACCTGCCTGTTTCGCAATATCCGCGGGATAACTCCAAACTTGCGCCGACTCAAGCAAAGCTCCGCTCTGGTAGCCTGCAGTAAGCGAATTACCCAATGATACAAAGGTTGTAAAATTTAATGTGCCGTTCGAGGGCGGGGTTACAACGTTGGTTTTCTTAAAGTCCCCGCACGACGCAACTAAAAAAGTTACAAGCGCAATTGCAGCGACATTTATTGCTTTCGAATAAAAAGTTTTCATTTTAGCTCCTGTCACAATTTGTAGCTGATGTCGATGCCGAGAAGATTGGCAGTCGTATTATATGTACCATTAAATCCGAAAGCAGAATTCGTTATCGTTCTCTGCTTGAACGGGATGAACAAGTACGAAGCGTCGATACTGATATTGTTGGTTACTTTCACACCGGCGCCTACATTGAATCCGAGTCGATCGGCATCTGGAAGTAATGGCGCCTCGTAAGCATCCGGTATCGGATTCTTGTCATAGTACACGCCCGCGCGTAAAGTCCACATAGCGTTCAGGTTATATTCGCCGCCAACACGAAAAATGTACGTGTTATTGTAATTGCCGACGATGGATGAATTCTGTTGGAGCTCGGTTTTACTTGCAAAATTTATGGTAAGGCTGTCGTAGGCGCTCCATCCGACATATTGATAATCAGCCTCGATGGAGAAATTGTCCCCGGTATAAGCAATTCCGGCGTACCATGTCGTCGGGAATGGAAGCGCTGTTGAAACCGCTCCACCCGGCAGCTCGCCCGCTAAACTTCCGTCCTGCGAAAATGTCGCCGTTCCATTATCCACCTTGTAATTGATTTTACTCCGGTAAGAAAACCCGAGCGAAATATTCTCATACGGTTTCAGCATGATTCCGAAATTGTAGCCGATTCCTTTCGCATCTCCCTGCATGTGCAGGAAAGGCGTGATCGGATTTCCCAATGAATCACTGAAAGGAGTTTGATTATATTTTTCCAGTTCCACGGTTCCTAGAGCATAATCGAAGCCAACCCCGAACGAAACCATATCATTGAGGGAATATGAAACCGTGGGATTAATGTCAAACGATTGGAGATTGATTTTAGTAATGATGAATCTTCCCACCCAGTCTTGGGGCCAGCTTGTTCCGAGTCCTTCCGGAGTAAATACTCCGATGCCTGCTGCCAACCCGTTGTCAAAATTATATGTGACATAAGCGTTAGGCGGAAAGAACGAGAGAGAATTCATTTTCGTCTCGGTATTATCGGGGTACGGCCCGGTAAAAGTTGTGCTCGGGAGAATTAGTGTGCCACCAAGCATGACGTTGAAGCCTTTGATGAAGCTCAATCCGGCCGGATTAAAGTAAATCGCGGAAGGGTCCCACGCTCGCGCGACAAACGCTCCGCCCATCGACACTCCTTGCGCGCCATGTTCATTGAGCTGGTAGCCGCTTGAAAATGCCGTCGAAGCCGACAGCACAATCCCTACAAAAGCTGGGATAAGAAATGCTAATGCTTTCCTTTTTGAAGCCACAGGTACCTCCTTTTAGTTTCTTTAAAGGGTAAGTTTAAATCATGGAGGATATAAAGTCAATTGATAAACGTTCAAAGGCTGCAGATATCCACATTCCAATAGTCAATTATTCTATACAAGTATGCGGCATCCCGCTTCGCGGGACAAAACTCTGTGCTTGCTCAACCAACTTGCGACAACTATTTTGTATCTGCAAAAAGAAAGGGCATATAATGGAGATAAAAGGAAAAACAGTCCTTGTTCTCGGCGGATGGGGCTTGGTAGGCTCTGCGATCTGCCGAAAGCTTATGCCGGAAAAGCCGGATAAGATCATCATATCTTCTCTTTTGAAATCGGAAGCACTCGACGCAGTGGCACAGCTCAGAAAAGAATTTCCAGACCATGGCGCCGATTTTTTTGTCCCATTTCATGGAAACATCTTTATGCGCGAAGAATTCAAAGACCTCCCGCGGGAAGAGGTGCTCGGGAATTCGGAACGGCGCAGGGTTCTCATAAACGATAATCTCGGAGAATTGTCGGAAGAAATTCTCAAATCAAGCACAATCTACAATTTGCTCACCGACTACAGGCCTGAAGTAATCATCGATTGCATCAACTCCGCGACGGCAATCGCGTACCAGGATTTATTCCAATCGAGCCGCTCTCTTCTGAAAGAGCTTGACAAAGCAAAACATGAGCCATCAGCTTCGAGCCATGAGCTTTTTGATTCCGTTGAAAAACTTTTATGCACACTCTACACTCCTCAGTTAATCAGGCACATTCAAATTCTCTATCGCTCTATGCACGATGCTGGTACAAAAATGTATATGAAGATCGGCACGAGCGGAACAGGTGGGATGGGGCTGAACATACCTTATACGCACAGCGAAGAAAAACCAAGCAGCGTTTTGCTCTCAAAGTCGGCTGTCGCCGGAGCACACACACTTTTGATGTTCTTAATGGGACGGACTCCCGATGCGCCGATAACGAAAGAGATAAAACCGACAGCGGCGATTGCGTGGAAAAGAATCGAGTTCGGCGACATAATGAAGCGAGGTAAACCGATCATGCTCCAGGATTGCTCGCCTGACGAGCCATACAAGATCGACACGAAACTTGAGTTGAAAAATTCAAGTAAAACATTTCGCACCAACGAGCCGCTACGATCAGTTTTCATCGACACTGGTGAGAATGGGCTTTTCTCGCGCGGCGAGTTTGAAGCGATAACAACGCCGGGACAAATGGAATACGTCACACCGGAAGAAATCGCCGAAGATGTGATCTACGAAATAAAAGGCGGCAACACCGGCCATGATATCATTAATGCTCTAGACAATGCGACGCTGGCGCCGACTTACAGAGCAGGCTATCTTTTCCATTCTGCATTTAACAAGATGCGCGAGCTTGAAGAAAAACACGATGTCGACAGTGTAGCATTCGAGCTTTTAGGACCGCCTCGACTTTCCAAACTTCTATATGAAAGCTATTTGCTTTCGAAGTGCTACGGTAATTTTGATGCGGTTTCAAAAGCATCCGCCGAGGAAATGTCGAAAGGGCTCTGCGAAATGGTAAGAAAGGACAAGAAGCTCCGGTCGGAGATCATCTCGATTGGAATTCCAATTTTGCTGCCCGACGGGAACAGCCT
>JBAPNE010000040.1:0-12234 GCA_049278975.1 Candidatus Kryptoniota bacterium | reverse complement strand
ATCCTGCGCGGAGTGCGCGAACACTTTTTGCCACACACTACCACGAGTTGAATGAACTTTCCGAACTTTATCCGAGAGTCAAAAATTTCAAAGCCGATGTGCGCGAATATGGCGGCAAGGTTATTTTTCTTCACAAGATAACTGAAGGAAGCGCCGATCACAGTTACGGCATTCATGTCGCGGAAATGGCCGGCCTGCCAAAAGCAGTTACTTCACGCGCGAAAGAAATTTTGAAGAACCTGGAATCGTTCGAACTTTCTGCCACCGAGTCGGCTTCGTTGTCGAATGCCGGAGCAAAGATGCCGAAGCCGCGCAGAGTTATATCGAAAAATAAAGATGGTAATCTTCAAATCGATATGTTCCAGCTTGGCGACGAAGAGCTTCGGGAAAAGATTAAAAATGTTGACGTGAACAACCTTACCCCAGTCGAAGCGCTCAACAAAATTGTCGAAATAAAAAAAATAGTTGAAAAGGAGAATTAAATGGAACCAACGGGCCGTGTTATGTCTATTCATGGAGCCACTATAAAGGGCGAAACGGCGGCCGCCGAAAGTTTCAGCGTGGGGTCATACATTTCAATTCCCCTGCATGATGAGAAGGTACTCGGCGTGGTAACTTCTCTGGAGTTAGCTCCCAACGCGATGATCACTTTTTTTGCAAATCTGTTTGGGAAATCCAAGAGTGGGAGATTTGAAAGAGGAACGGAAGTCCTTCCATGGCCCGGCGCAACAATCGAGATACCATCAGAGTCCGAGCTAGATGTGATATTCAATACTTATCGCAGGCACGATTTTTCTCTCGGCGCGATTTCCCTTCTAGAAGATAAGAAGAATTTTATTGACCCGGACAAATTTTTTAGCAGACATCTCGCCGTAGTAGGCGCGACGGGTTCGGGGAAGTCATGTACCGTGGCCACCATTCTTCAGAAAGTTGAGAAGCTGCCTGGCGCGAGAGTAATTTTGCTCGATCTCCACGATGAATATGGAGAATCGTTCGGTGATCTTGCCGAGCGAGTGAACATCGGGGAATTTGAATTGCCATATTGGGCAATGAATTTCGATGAACTTGCCGATACTTTCGTCGACCAGGATGATCCGTTTGCACGCACAGAAATTGTCGCGATGTCTGAAATTGTCCTGAATGGAAAAAGGGGGAAGAATCTTGCGTACAAAGATTACATGACCGTTGATTCGCCAGTGTACTTCGATTTGGCTGATATAAAAGTAAAGATGCAGTCGCTCGACACTGAACGGCTGCCAAACGGTAAGGAAGGCCCGTTCTACGGAAACTTCACGAGGTTTCTGTTTAAATTCGATACGAGGTTAAATGACAAACGATATGATTTTTTATTCAAGCCGAAGAAGTTCAAGACGACGGAAACGTTCTCTGAATTTCTTGAATTATTATTCGGTTTGAACTCCGGTAAATCGATCATGGTTTTAAACCTGAGCGTCGTTCCGCAGGAAATCGTTAACGCTCTCGTGTCTTTGCTCGCGAGGCTTGTTTTCGATTTCAACATGTGGAATCCATATCGCGCAAATCTTCCGATACTTTTAGTTCTTGAAGAGGCGCACAATTATCTCAACATGCGAATCACGTCGCAGACGGCACGCCGTACGATCGAAAGGCTCGTGAAAGAAGGAAGAAAATATGGTGTGAGCTGCATGATTGTGAGTCAGCGACCGATGGATGTCGCGGAGTCGATTCTCTCCCAGTGCAGCAACTTCGTTGTGATGCGACTTTCAAATCCTGATGACCAGGCTTATGTTACGAAGCTTATTCCAGAGTCAATGACGGACCTCTTGGACGTGATTCCAATTTTGAAGCAAGGTGAAGCGCTTATATTAGGGGACGCATGCATCTTGCCGTTGCGGACAAGAATAGATCCACCGAATCCTTTCCCGAGAAGCAAAGATGTTGACTTTTATACGAAGTGGAGCATACTGCCGCCGGCAGTCGATGTTTCGGCTGTAGTGGAACGATGGAGGAAGGTAAACTACTGATGAACCAGAGACAGCTTTTTCATGCGATAGAAAAAACCGCATCGAAAAATTATCGTAACGATGAAGAACTATTGCTAAGTGTCGTGCATGAGATCATCGGCTCTGATGAGATGAGAATAAAAGGGGGAAGAATTTGGCGACTCCTTCCGAGGAAAAATGCTTATGCGATTGTAAAACAGATTGGTAAAGTCAAACCTATGCCGGACGACTTTACTCTGAAAATTTCGGAATATCCTGATTTTGTCAAGATCGGAAGTCTGAAGACCGTGCTCAATTCGGAACAGAACCAGGATCTCCGCAGCAGAGGCATCAAAAAATATTCTGCCACCGGCGTCGGCGAAAAAATAAAAGTTAAAGGTGTACCACTTTATCAATACATATTGGCTTTCAACACGGATGGCCATAACCCAGAACTTTTTGACACTCTCAATGTGGTCGGCAGTGCGGTTACGGCGGTGCTCCGTGAAAGAAGTGCGCTTGCGCGGACAAAGCAGCTTGAGCAGGACATCGACAAAGCACGCGACATCCAGCGAAGCATCTTGCCGGAGCACGAGCAGAAATACGGTTCGTTCCAAATGTTCGGTGTCTCGATTCCCGAACGAGTCGTCGGCGGAGATTTTTTCGATTATCTCCCTGCAGGTGAAGAAGGCGAGCGGCTTGGCGTTGCGGTCGGAGACGCTGCGAGCAAAGGGTTGAGCGCAGCAGTCGAAGCTTTGTATGTCTCCGGCGCGTTAAAGATGGGAGTCGAACTTCAAACCAACATGGCTTCCCTGGTAAAAAAAATAAACAATCTCGTCAACTGGACATTTTCAGACTCACGTTTCGTTACTCTTTTCTACGGTGAGTTCTCCGACGGTAAAAGCGGGCTCTTCCTTTTTGTGAATGCAGGCCACAATCCTCCGATTTTTTTAAAAAAATCCAGCGGCGAATTTTCACAGCTTGATTCTACTGGTCCGGCTCTTGGGATTGCGCCAAATGCGCGTTACCATATTGGCAATGTCAACTTTGAAAAAGGTGATCTGCTCATTCTCTACACTGATGGAATTACGGAAGCCTCGGACACGAACTTTTCCCTTTACGGTGAAGAAAGACTGAAACGAAAAATAGCCGAGCTTATAGAGTCCGAGCCGCGAAAGATTTGTTATGGAATAATGGAAGACGTGCAAAGATTTGCAGCATCATCCGCGTATGCTGACGACAAGACTTTAGTTGTAATTAAGAGAATTGCGTGAAAATGTCTGAACTGGTAAAAGGGATTGAAGATAGTTCAGGCGGAAATTTAGTCCGACCGCCGCAAGTGAAACTTGTAAAAGCATTCGCGAATTCTTTTAAGAATGTTATCGCCGCGGCGCGAACTTGTTATTCCTCAAAGGGGATTATCGAAGATGGGTCAGTCGATATCGAGAAGTACCATGATCTTGCCATGAGCATCTACGAAGCGGGACATCACACCACTTTCCAGCACGCGACATTTCAATTCCAGCTCTCAAATGTTTCCCGTCAATTCATCTGGTCGTTCCTCCATTCGCATCCATTCTATAATTCAGAGCAAGTCAGTCAGAGATACGTTGAGGTGAAAGAAAACAACTACTTTGTCCCTCCGCTGCTTGGTGAGGCTCTTAATATTTTCAACAAGACTGCAAGCGTTCAGGTTGAATCTTACAGAAAGCTTGTCGAACTATTAACAAAGCCGGCGGCTGATGAGTATTACAGAAGATTTCCTAACCGTAAAAACGACAGGCGATTCACCGGAGAGATTAAGAAAAAGGCTCAGGAAGTTGCGAGGTACGTTCTGCCGGTTGCAACCTTCTCATATCTTTATCACACCGTGAGCGGGATTACGCTTCTCAGGTATGCGAAAATGTGCAAAGCCGGCGACGCCCCTTACGAGCAGCAGCTTATCGTAGGTATGATGGTACAAGAGCTTCTAAATTTCGATCCAAATTATAAAATGGTTTTGGAGGAGCCGCTTTCCGAAAATTATTTTTCCGAGAACAGTTTCCATCGAAATGGAACAGAGTCTCATTTCATCGAAGAGTTTGACCGCAATATGGGAGCCCATACTTCCAAACTGGTCGATTATAAAGTGAATTCGGAAAAAATTATCGCTGAATCTGTGCGTGAAGTTCTCGGCAAGAGCTTTTCGGAACTTTCAGATGGTGAAGCCATCTCGCTTGCGATCGACCCGGCGAAGAATAAAATTTTCGGTAATTCACTTGTGCTCACAACTCATGACAAAATTTCCCGGGCATTGTACCACGCTTCATACACATTCAAGAAAAAGTTGAGTCATACTGCCGATTCGCAAGACCAGCGACATCGGATGACGCCCGCGTCGCGTCCGGTCATAACCGAGCACATGCGGGCCGAACCGGACTACATTATCCCAAAATTGGCTCAGATGGACGAAGCCGCCGAAGAACTTTACCGGCGGACGATGAATATGACTTGGGATGCGATAAATAAGCTCTTATCCATGGATGTGAAGAAGGAATATGCGGTTTACCTTCTTCCTAATGCTTTCCCGATCCGATTCACTGAGTCGGCGGATCTGCTGAACCTACATCATAAAGTGGAGATGCGGCTCTGCTACAATGCACAAGAAGAAATCTGGAAAGCTTCTTTGGACGAAGTGGAACAGATAAAAGCCGTTCATCCTCATCTCGGAAAGTTTTTGCTGCCGCCCTGCACGATACGTTTGATGGCTGGAACGAAACCATATTGCCCCGAGAGAAATCGATATTGCGGTGTGCCAGTATGGAAGCTGGATACTTCGGAGTATTCAAGAACAATATAGTCTTAATGATTTTCACGATTTACCAAAGGGCAGTGTCCTGCGTGATGGTCGCCATCTCGTCGCTCACTCTCTACTGCAGCAGGCACCGTGGGTACAGGGATTTGGTTGGCTGAAAATATTTGCCGATAGGCTTGATCATGATAACGGTCGGGATGGGGATCAAGGCTGAAGACACCGAAAGGCTCTTCAAGCCATTTGAACAATTAACTCAAAACCCGTACGCAAAAAAATATCGCGGTGTCGGATTGGGTTATCTTTGACGAAACGTCTTGTCGAGTTGCATGGCGGAAGAGTCTGGAGCTGAAAGCAAGATGGGCAAAGGCTCAAAATTTTTCTTTACGCTACGGCAATAACGATATCAAATTGAAATTCAAAATCACAATCCAAAGCTCAAAAGTACTTTTGTGGGATTTTGATATTTGATCATAGCTTAGATTTTGAATTAATGTGTAGCTAATTGTCGGTGATTTTTCCTTCACTACTTTTATCATATTCTGGATACAGCTTTTGCATGCACTCAGGGCAAATTCCATGGGTAAATTTTGCGTCTGAGTGAGTTTGTATATACTTTTCCAAGTGTTCCCAGTATCCTTTGTCGCTTCGAATCTTTTTGCACGAAGAACAGATCGGTAAAAGGCCACTTAATGTTTTCACTTCGACTAATGATCTTTGCAGTTGAGCTACCGATTGATTCAGCTCTTCTTCAGTTTTCTTTCTTGCCGCTATTTCTATTTCCAATTTTCGTTCGTGACGTCTCTTCTGCATATAAAGACTCGTAAGCAAACCTACGACCAGGAATAGTAACAGGCTGCTTCCCATGAAAAAATATCGGATCTGCGCATCATACTTTATTCGCTGTTTTAGATTGGACATATCATCATTAGCTTTTGCAAGATTATAAACTGCCTCCATATCACTCGTTCGTTGACCGACCGATTGCTGAGAAATTGAATCCGACACTGCTTGTGCCATCTTGCTGTATTTTAGAGCTTCCTTGTAATTTCCCAGCTTCTCATAAATTGTAGAAAGCTCCATCATTGAAGCACTCTGGTAGATTAGTGAACCGTTTTTCTCAGCCATCTCCAATGCATCGTTCGCGGATGAAAGGGCTGCGGGATTCATATTCATCGCACTGTACGTGACGGAAATTGAGTATATTGCGCTGATTAAGTCCGGCCCTATCGGCAACATTTCGTATATCTTCTTTGCTTCTTCAAAACACGCCGCAGCTTCTTCAAACCTCCGCATATGGACATAGGCCAGCCCCATATTTATTGTATGCATCGCAACATACTCTTTATCACCGTGTCTCTTGGCGAGATCTCTCGCTTTTATGTTATATACTAATGAAGAATCGAACTTTCCAAGTCCACTAAATGTAATTGCGATGTAGCTGTAGGAAAATGATGCTATGGTTGGATCGGAAAGTTGCAGGTGATACTGAAGTGCTTTCTTATGAAATGCAAGTGCCTTTTCAAGGTCGCCATATGTGTCGTATATCAGTCCGTAGTTGTTATAGACATTCGCCAAACCATAGAAATCATCTCCAAAGAAAGTTTCGGCTTTTTTCCAATTTCGAAAAGCGTTGGCTGTGTCACCAAGGTCGTAATACATGCTTCCAATATCTACCAATGTCCACGGAATCCTTTTTCCTCCATTTGAATTTTCCCATGCCTGAACGGCACCGAGATACGCCTCGATAGCTTGTGTGAGAAGGCCACTGGCATGGTAAAGGTCGCCTATCTGGTGCAACGCTTCACCAACGTCCAATATCTGCCCGGCGATTTGGGCTTCTTGCTGAGCTTCCTCAGCAAAAGAAATTGCTTTTGAAATCTGGGCAGAGCCATAGGTACGACTGATTTTCATCAGAAGCTCAAACTGAGTTGAATCGTGGAGACCTTGTGATTTTCTTACATTGTACACTCGCTCTAAGCTGTCAACGGCAGATTGTGCATGTGTCGATGAGGGTGGTAAGAGAGCCACAATGAAAATGATCAGTACCAGCTTATGGTAGTTCAGTTTTACATTAGCTTGCCACTCCATCGTTCATCTCCCTTTCTCTTCAATTGAGAAAACTATGCACAATGTCCTTTGGTATTTCCGCCTGTGCCACCCCTTTAGCGTTTATCGGCAGAATTCTCGCGGACTTTACTGTTTCCATTTGCCATTGTCGTGAAAAGTTAGCTAATTAGTTCGGAAAGTAACAAGGTCTCATTCAGAAATCGAAAAGCGAAGGGCTTTGTCGATCGGCGCCTACCGGTTTACGCTTCTCCATTTCAATTGAGTAATTCTGAAGTCAGCAGTCCTGCGATGATGAGCGTGCCTCCGACAGCACCGATGTATCCGACAAATTCTCCGAATGCAAAGAACGCAATAACATTTGCGAGCACGGGCTCCATAGAAAAAATTATTGCTGCTCTGACAGGCGTCGTGTCACGCTGGTATTTCGTTTGCAGGTAAGTTGCAAACACCGTCGCGAGAATTGATGTATAGAGAAGTGCCCAAATAAATCCTGTCGTAAGATGCACTTCCATCGTTTCAACAAATGGCGCGATCGCAATTGACAGAAGGCTAGTGATGGAAAGTTGGAGCAATGTCAGCTTGGATACGTCGTGTTTTTTTGAGAAGATATCCAGATAAACAATATATATCGCATAGGAGATGGCACAGAAGAATGTGAGTATGTCGCCAATGTTGAAGCCCTGTCCGCTCGGTGAAGTTAGAAGATAAAGTCCAACTGCGACGAGTCCAACTCCAATCAAATTTCCTTTCGACGGGAGTTTCCTTTCTATTATTGCCTGAGCTATCGGCGTGAATGCAACTAGCAGTCCGGTGATGAAAGCAGACTTTGACGAAGTTGTATATTTCAAGCCGATTGTCTGAAAGGCAAATCCGACCATCAATAAAACGCCGAGAAACGCTCCACCGATGAAAGTGGCCTTGTCCATCGAGAAATAATTTTTTCTGTAGATGAGCGGAAAGATCAGCGAGGCAATTCCAAATCTTATCGCGAGAAAAGTAAGGGGGGATGAATTTGCGAGTGCGAACTTGACGACTGCAAAAGTTCCGCCCCAGATTAGAGTTATCGAAAGTAAAATTAACTCGGCTTTACGAGAACGGAGCATACTTCGAGACGATACGGATCAACTCCTGCTTATAAATGATAGCTATTGCGGAGATGATATAGAAAATCATGTTTATGACCATCGGCATGTCGGTGAAGAGAGCATTAATCGGGCTTTCGCCGAGTCCCATTTTGTGTATCAAGTAAAGGTACCTGAAAATTCCATAGACAACGAAGACGGTTGTAAAAATTAATGCTTCTGTCTTAAACGCCAGAACGGTTCTCTCGGAAACTGTATACAGAGCGTAGGTTATGATCACACTCGCGGATGAGATTGACAATATTTGATCGATCAAACTCAAGTCGTAATTGATGAGAACCTTTCTGGAAGATTCATCCCTGCTTTGACTAAGATGGACGAACTCGCCTCTTCGTTTGGCGACGCCGAGGAAAATTGAGATGAAGAGAGTTGTCATTATTAACCAATTGGAAATCTTCACATTTATGGCATAGCCGCCCGCTATTATTCTGAGAATAAATCCGGCAGCTATCACGAATACATCGATCAGCACTATTTGTTTAAGCACAAAAGAGTAAAGCAAATTTATAATTATGTATGCAGCAATCGGAATTATAACGGTCAATCGAATGCCGCCGAGCAGAAGTACCATGAAAGAAATGACGAACAAGACGACTGCGATGCACCAACCTTCGCCCACTGTAACAACGCTTGCGGCAATCGGGCGATTTTTCTTAACCGGGTGAAGCCTGTCTAATTCTTTGTCGGCTATATCGTTGACGATATATATAGATGATGCGGCGAAACAGAAAGAAACTAATGTGAGGAATGATCCAGCGAATAAAGAGACATTGAAGAGATTTTTTGAAAACATAAGCGGAAACAATACGAATACGTTCTTAACCCACTGATTTGGTCTCATCAATCGAACGTAGTAGGAAATTTTTTTCATAATGTTGGGATTCACAAGTAATTTATATGTTCTAATTTAGCAAAAAATTGTGGTATGATACAACCCCGCGTGGTGCGATTTTCAACAAGAAATATTACCTTTGTTTTTTCGGGCGGTCAAAATATATTCATGCCATGTTTGTGATGTACTTCATTATGTTTCTCATAGCGATTTTCGCTGGATTTTTTGGGGCGCTTGTCGGAATCGGCGGAGGCATCGTAATCGTCCCGGCATTATCAATTATCTTCCACCTTCCAATTCACACCGCGATCGCTGCAAGCATCGTTTCGGTAATCGCCACTTCAATCGCCGGCGCGCGTTCTTATGTCGATCAGCAAATCACGAACGTGCGTTTGGGCATGTTCCTTGAGATTTCGACAACGCTCGGCGCTCTAGTCGGGGCAATTATTGGTGTCATGGTACACGGTTGGATACTCGCCGTGACATTTGCTGCTTTGATTTTTTATATGGCGGTAGTTTCGTTCAGGACTCGCAAGGCAGATGATAAAATGATTGAATCCGGAGCCTTTAACAGTGCGGTTTCTTCAGATAAAATTTCACGTTCACTTCGGCTGACCGGCAATTATCATGATGCTGCAATGCAAAGGGAAGTCGGCTACCAGGCAACGCGGGCGATTCAAGGAAGTTTGATCTCGTCGATTGCCGGCATTGGATCGGGAATGCTGGGCATCGGTGGTGGAGTTATTAAAGTTGCAGCGATGAATTCAATAATGGGAATTCCTATGAAAGTCGCTGTCGCGACGAGCAAATTCATGATTGGCGTTACTGCGGCTATCAGTGCGGTTGTCTATTTTATCGCGGGCGGTATCAACTTTTATGTCGTTGCCCCTGTGGCTCTTGGAACGATGTTGGGAGCAACTTTCGGAAGCGCAGTCATGAATAAGCTCAAGAGTCGAGTGATCAAAACAATTTTCTTTGTTCTCATGATATATCTTGGATACCAGATGCTTGCGAAAGGATTGTCATCAGGGCTCAATATTAATTTGCCCGGGCTGTTATGAACGATTCTTCTCAATCCCACGATTCGGGTCTTCGATCAGATAAGTCGGAGGTGCAGTTTATAAATAAGGTCGTCAGCATCATCCTTGCAACCGGCATTTACACTACCGTTGGGTTTTATCTGATCGGACTAACCCTCCTTTTTGCAAAAGGGGATTCTATTCCGGAGATTTCAAAACAATACTTTCATTCTTTCGGATCATTCTTATCGGGCGTTTTGTCATTAAACCCACGATCATTTCTCTATCTTGGAACGATCAGCCTTATTCTAACGCCTGTAAGCAGAGTGCTAATTTCTATTTTTGCATTTTGGAAAGAGAAGGACAAGAGGTTTGTGTTTGTGACTGCCATGGTCTTCTTTGTTATCATCGCAAGTATAGTGGTGGGAAGTATTTTCAAAATAAACGTTGGTTAGGACCGAGAAGCTCGGTTGAAGGCGGCCGGCATCGGTTTATCCGCTATGTTTGTTGGCGTTCGTCCATATTTTATGGGCGCTTTCCTAAATTGATTTTCATCCGCATAAGTGCTAAAATATTGAGTAACTAAGACTTATAGATAAATATTGTTCAGGATTTGATGAAGAAATCGACGAAAGTTTTTCTGTGGTTGATAGGTATTATCCTCGGTTGCAGCGTCCTTGTAATTCTCGTGATGTCGAGTGGAACATCAGAGGAAAGTGAATACGATCTTTCGGGATCGGGTGCAAAGATTGCCGTCGTTGAGTTGAGTGGAACAATCCTTTCTTCACGAGAAATTGTTTCGACGCTCCAGACTCTTGCGGAAAACAGCAGCGTCAAAGCCATCTTGCTTCGAGTCGATAGTCCGGGCGGCGGAGTTGCAGCAAGTCAGGAAATTTATGAAGAAGTAAAATCTATCAGGGATTCTGTGAAGCCGATTATCGTCTCGATGGGTGCGCTCGCTGCGAGCGGGGGATATTATGTGAGTTGTGGTGCAACGCGAATCGTCGCGAATCCCGGAACAATAACGGGGAGCATCGGTGTAATTGCAACCTTTCCAAATTTTACTAAGTTGATGGAAAAAATCGGTTTGCAGATGAATGTGGTCAAGAGCGGCGAGTACAAAGATTCCGGTTCTCCATTTAGACCGGAGACCAAAGAGGATGAAGAACTTTTTCAAGCCGTTGTTGACAATAGCTATCAACAATTCCTTGATGTCGTTTCTACAGAGAGAAAACTTTCTGTTGATGATTTAAAGAAGTTTGCAGATGGACGAGTCTTTACAGGTGAACAGGCTATGAAGTTGGGATTGATAGACACCCTCGGTTCTTTTGAAGATGCAATCAAGATAGCGGCCAACCTTGGCAGAATAAAGGGCAAGCCGATTGTAATCGAAGCCAAAAAGCAGAGAACACTTGCGGACGCAATCTTCGGCGACTTTTTTTCGAACATTCATCTTTTCGAAAAAGATTTTATCGATCAGCCGATTTTGCAATACAAATTAAATTAGATGATAGCTCGCTACTGATAGTTGAGAAGTGATTTCTATGAGCTATGTGAGTTAAGAAGGAGAAATGATGAGCGTTACTAAAGCAGACATTGTTGAAGAGATCGCTTTGCAAACGGGTCTCACGAAAATAGAAACGCAGGCAGTCGTCGAAGGCTTCCTTGCATCGGTGCGAAATGCTCTCTCGGAAGGAAAGACAATTGAGATTAGAGGCTTCGGCAGTTTTAAGGTGCGCAGGAGAAAAGGGCGCATGGCACGAAATCCGAAAACGGGTCAGGCGTACCCGGTCAAAGAGCAGTTCGTTCCATTCTTTAAAGTTTCAAAAGAGTTTAGAGCTTTTGTGGACGAACATCTCCCTCGTGTGGAATCAGCGATCGAGAAAAATGAATCCCATGAGGGTGATATTCTGCAAGATGGAGACGGAAACGTCAAAGAGGCAGCACAAAAGTGACAGCTATGTTTTGTCCGCATTGTGGTACAGAAGTATCGAGCGATTTTAGTTTTTGTCCGAAGTGTGGCGCAAAAATTCAATCGGCAATCAGCGGTCAGCAATCAACCGTCAGTGATTCAAGCTCAGAAATTCGGAATTCGAAATCTGAAATAATCACATGTCCAACATGCGGTTTCCAGAATTCAGCAGATGCGAAGTCGTGTGAATCATGCGGCACCTTTCTCAAAGGAGTTGCCAGTTATCAGCCATCGGTGAATAGTGATCAATCTATCTCTATAAAAAGCGAACACACTCCCCTAAAAGATCCGGATGCCTCAAGGCAAATTTCCGCCAAATCCAAAATTCAAAAGCCTGCAGCTTCTCAGCAGGATTCCATCAAAAAGAAATTCCATCTTCAGTCGTACCAGATTGTTGCTATAGCTGCCGCTTTGCTGCTTGGGGGTATATTGATTTATGGATTGATG
>JBAPNE010000039.1:0-9406 GCA_049278975.1 Candidatus Kryptoniota bacterium | reverse complement strand
GCATGGGGTGGAAAAGAGAAGGAAATGGAAATAGCCGGTCATTGCGAGCAGTTCCATCGCGAAGCAATCCCAATGGATGTACCACTAATCAACGGATTGCCACGCCCCGACTTTGTCGGGGCTCGTCCCAAGGGGATCCCTTCGGGACAAAGACGGCAGACCTTGGTGGGGTTCTTTTCATCAGCATGTCATTTCGAGAAGTTGCGCTTTTGGCGGGACGACGAGAAATCTTTTATGGAAGTCCGCAAAAGTTGGAGTTGAGGTAATCCATGGAAGATTCCTCTGCGTGTGTTCACCGGTTGCACAGTGAACACTTGATCGGAATGACATACTCACCCTTTGTTGACCCCGTATTCAAACCCACCCCTCTTATCCCCTCCGTTGGAGGGGAGGTAAAGTGTCAGCGAAACTGCAATCGTTGATTCTAAGATTCTCGTCGCTTACTTTTAATCATCTTCGAAAAAGCAGAGTGCTCAGGAATAGGCAATGAAATTATTTTATCTCCAATACCGCAGAACCAAATGACAGTTGATTCTCACTTCTAAGATCATGGGCGAATCGACAGAAAAGGGCAAATCTTCAGAGCTCGAGCCGCGGCAGCTCGATAGGCCGAGTTCTCATTATCAAGGTCGTGCGTCATGAAACCGGAACAAGGCGCTCGAAAAAAAATTGCAGGCAGGGATGAACTACAAATGGCGACTATTCATTCAAGCCGCAGGAGAAGAAACAATGCGTGAGTTAGGAGTGCAATCTGAAAAAGTTTTAAAAACACAACTCGCGAAGGGCGTCACAATAGCCGATTATGAAGCGATACTAAAGCGAGAAGAAAAATCGTCAATCATCGCCCTCCTTCGGAGCAGATTCGAGGAACGATATCTGGGAATCATGGACAGCAAGAATTGCCACGGGTTCACGATTATGGCAATATCCTGTCTGATGATAGAGGCCCTGGAATCTTTCCATGAAGGGCTTGCATCAACCAAGGGAATATCGGAAATAGTCTTCAGACGATTCTTTGACCACGCCGAAGGCTTTGCCGAATTGAGACCATACGTGAGAAGCTTCTATGAGAATGTCCGCTGCGGCATATTGCATCAAGCTGAAACAACCGGCGGTTGGTTAATCCGCAAGAGCGGCAATCTCTTCGATAAAAATTCTTCCACCATAAACGCCGCCGAATTCCTAAAAAGGTTAAGGGAACATTTTGAAAAGTATTTGACTGAGCTGACGAACTCAGAATGGAATAGTACGCCATGGATAAGATTGAAAAATAAATTTGCGGCGATAATTGAAAACTGTGAGAAATGATAACGGAAGCATCTACAATTCTGAACTTGATGAGATTAAAGCAAAAGTGCGCCGTACCAACATGTTTATAGTTTTGCCCGACCATTCCGTAGTGGGATATTTTGAAAATAAGAAAAGGTAAGATTTGAACACCAATCACACGAATTATCTTTTATTGAACATTAATGCTCACGAATAACGTTCTCCATTCGTGTCATCAAACATAACTGAATTGATTAGTGTTATTCGTGTTAATATTTCTTTGCCAAAAGCAAAGCAGTCCACTACCGGCCATTCGCCGGCCAAGGCTGTGGGGGACGCTTTGGAGTTGATAAGGCGGGATGCGTGACCATGGAAAGATCCGTGTCCCCGATACCACCTTGAAGTATTTTCCGGAGATCGGCAAGATAGCAAATAAGATCGACGTCGATGCCCTAAAGGGAAGAACTAATGGCTCAGTTCAAAACCGTATTGTACTTACATAAGTCCACAAGATGAAGAGAATTTGCAGCGGGATTCTGAACCAGAGATAACTTAACCCATTACCATCATACGAACCCTTTTGATAGTCTATCTTTCCGGCAGCGGCTTTTATATTGGCAGGAAGTATCATTACAAAAAACAAAATCAACAGCCACGCTGTCTGGACTCTCAGGTTTGAAAGTTCAATCCCGATTGCGGCAGAGAGTTCGATGATGCCTGTCAGGTAAACGATTCCTTTTTTGAAGGGTATGAATTTGGGCATCATCATGACCATCCCTTTGGTAAATGCGAAATGGGCGATTGCCGTAAATATGAGCATCACCGACATTGCAATTCGGGCGGCGAAGGCAAAGTCGTAACCGACTCCGATTAATTTTAATACAAGCAAGGATACCAGAAATCCCGAGAGCAAAACGATAAGCGGCTTCATGGCCTTTCTCCTTTTAGATAAAATTGCACAATTAATTGCTGCGACGGAATGAACTCAGGTTAAGAAATTCGCCTCCGAATTCTGCTCAGTGCTTGAGGAGTTACACCAATGTAGGAGGCTATGTATTTGAGAGGTATTTGCCGGATAAGGTTCGGGCGTTCGGTGAATAGCTTGGTGTATCTTTGCCCGGCGCTTTCGTTCAAAAGAGACAACTCACGCCCGGACTTTTTCAGGAAGAGCCGCTCAGCCATGATGCGCCCGACGGTGTTGCCCAAGTCGGTTTTCCTGTAAATATCCTGCAAGTCATCGTATGTCAGACGCCAGAGCGATGTATCGGTCAGCGCTTCTATCTGATAAGAAGACGGAGTCCGTGTTAAAAAAGAATCGTAAGCGCTGATGAATTCATTCTCAAAAGAAAACCCGAACGTGAGATCGTTCTCCACTTTGGGAATAAAATATCTGACGATCCCTTTTTCGATGAAGGATAGATAGCTCTCGGTTTGCCCTGCTTTCAACAGAAGAGCCTTTTTCGGAAAATTGATCCTGACTAGTTTCGATGAAAAGATCTCCCAATCTCTATCGCAGAGATTGACTGCCTGCTGAAGAAATTTCTTGATCTGTTCCATGCTTGTTTGTCCTCTATTGATCTGCCGTCGAGTTATATAACAACGCCATGAATTCATTGATTCCGGTCGTTTGGTTGACGCGGCATTCCTCTCACGCAGCCCGTCATCGTGAGTGGCGCTTAAGCACCGCGTGGCGATCCATGACCCTTGTACCACTTACCGTCCCACCGTACCCCCTTGTGCAGGAGGTCACTTCCTCATGGATCAATGCCATTTTATTCTTGACTTCAAGGAGTTACTTTATAATGTAAAAGGAGAGTGGGAATGGAAATAGCTGTAGTAACAACAAAAGGGCGGATCGTCGTCCCTTCAAGGATTCGGAAAAAACTAGGAATAAAGAAGGGAACGAAGATCGGGTTCATCGAGTGTGACGGAAAACTTATTATTCAACCGCTTAAGAAGAGATATTTCCTCTCCATGGCAGGGATACTCGGGACGAACGGCGATATGTTGAAAGCTTTGATGGAAGACAAGAGGAGAGAGCGGAAATTTTGATGGAGGGTCGCTGTGACAAAATCCGAATATAAATCATAAGACTCGAATAAATCTTGATGGACGAATCTCAGGTGCGTGCGGCGCTGTTTGTTTGGCTTGACAAGGAGAGCGCTAGGAACGGGGGAATCTTTACGCGGCAACAACTTGAAAGCAATTTCTCATTCGGAGGTGAAAGGATAGCGCTTGTCGGTCCAACAGGTATCTGGAAACCGAAGCAATTCGAAGTGATTCCTATATCGATAACAACTGTCAGCGACGGTCCTTATGATGACTCTATCGGCGACAGGGGTCTTATTAGTTATCGTTATCGTGGCTCAGACCCGCAGCACAGGGATAATGTCGGACTCAGGCAGGCTTGGCTCACCAAAACGCCGCTTGTGTATTTCCACAGCCCAAGACCTGGGCGATACCAAGCCGTGTGGCCTATATACATCACCGAAGATCATCCGGAATCACTAAGTGTTCTTGCAGAGATTAAGGCTACTTACTTTGCAGATGCGGTAGAAGAGGCTTCAGCTTCGGTTGCAGAAACAGACCTGAGAAGGTACGTTGCAACGTTGACTCGCAGACGATTGCACCAGGACGCATTCAGGGACATGGTACTCGATGCTTACAATGATAATTGCACGGTTTGCCATATCAGGCACACCGAATTGCTGGACGCGGCACACATCATCCCTGACGGCAAGCCACACGGCGAACCCGTGGTACCGAACGGCCTTTCACTCTGCAAGATCCATCATGCCGCCTTCGATAGTAATATCCTCGGAATAAACCCTGACTACATTGTTGAAGTCCGCGGCGATGTACTGAAAGAGCATGATGGTCCTATGTTGAAACACGGCTTGCAGGAACTGCATGGTCAGAAGATCATACTTCCAAGAAGTAAGAAAGACTGGCCGGACAGGGAGAGGCTGGAGTGGAGGTTTGAGGAGTTTAGGAGGGCGGGATGAAGGCTGTTATTCTATTCGAAAACCGCAAGTGGCAATGTGCAGACCGGTCAATCATATCCTAATGGAAGGAGGTGGCTTTAAATGGCGATGATCTTCGACAAAATAATTATTGATAATTATAAGTGCTTCCGTCACTTAGAACTGGATTTAGCCAACGAACTTACGATCATCGTGGGTGACAATGAGACAGGAAAGTCAACATTGCTCGAGGGAATCAACCTCTGCCTTACACAAGATTTATCTGGAAGAAACATTGCAAATGAACTTTCTCCATATCTTTTCAATAGGGAGTGTGCATCAGACTATATAGCAGCTCTGAATGCGAATAAGAAAGTTGCACCACCATCTATTTCGATTGAGCTGTATTTTAAAGATGAGGCAGAGTTTGCATCCCTCAAAGGGACCAACAATTCTAAGAAACTCAATCTACCTGGGGTCAGGCTATCAATTGAATTCGATCAAGATTTCGTCGATGAGTACCAAAGCTACATAGTGGTTCCAAGCAAAGTGAAGAGCATTCCAATTGAGTATTACAAAGTGCATTGGTATTCATTCGCGTATAGCACGATTACCCGACGCAGCTTAGCTACCAACGTTACCTTTATCGATACGACAACAATCCGACTCCAATATGGATCAGATTATTATATACAGAAAATCATTGACGATTCGCTTGATCCAAAGGAAAAAGCGGAATTGGCGGTTGAATATCGTATGCTAAAGGAGACCTTTGCTGATCACGGAGCGTTGACTAAAATTAATGCAAAACTTGCGGCTGATAAGGGAAAGATTTCCGATAAGCAATTACAAGTATCAATTGACATCTCTCAAAAAAGCAATTGGGAGACTAATTTGACTTCATATCTTGATGAAATACCGTTTCAGCATATCGGGAAAGGTGACCAAAGTATTTTAAAGATGTTGATTGCGCTGGATCGTAAAGCTTCGGATGCTCACCTTATTCTCATTGAGGAACCTGAGAATCATTTGTCCTATTCCACAATGAACTATCTTATCAGCAAGATTCAAGAAAAATGTGCCACCAAGCAAGTGATTTTGACTACCCACAGCACATTTGTCCTCAATAAGCTTGGGATGGACAAAGTTATTCTATTTGCTGAAGGACAGAAGGCGGCATCTCTTGAAAAACTTTCAAAGGGTACGTACGAGTATTTCCAGAAACTTCCTGGCTATGATACGCTCCGTCTCCTAATTGCTAAACGACCTATACTTGTTGAGGGGCCTTCTGACGAGTTAGTTGTCCAGAGGGCCTATATCCAAATGAAAGAGAAACATCCAATAGAAGATGGCTTCGACGTGATAGCTGTTGGGAGCTTAGCCTTCAAGCGATTTCTTGAGATTGCAGTTTTGCTTGACAAGAAAGTTGCTATTGTAACCGATAACGACAGGGACTACAAGAACAATATAGAATTAAAGTATGCTGAATATCTCAAGAATCCCTCGATCAGAATTTGCTGCGATAAACATGACAATTGTTGGACATTAGAGGCCGAAATTGCTAAAGCGAATGACCTTGCGACCATGAATACCATTTTCTCTCGCAATGAGGTAACCATGGAATCACTCATCCAGTACATGATCAACAATAAAACCGATTGTGCTCTCAAACTGTTCAACTATGGTGACAAAATCAAAATCCCCCAATACATCCTTGACGCCTTCAGTGAATAAACAGGTTATCGTCGCATCTGCTGGCTCAAGGAAAACAACATTTTTGGTCGAAGAGGCGCTACGACAATTAGACAAGCGTACATTGATAACAACGTACACAATCGAAAACACTCAGCAAGTTCTCGATTTTGTGGCACAGAGAACTGGGTGTATTCCGAAAAACCTTCAGATACTCACCTGGTATTCTTTCTTGCTTAGAGAATGCGTTCGACCCTATCAGAATTTTCTATATGGTGAAAAGAGGATAAGCAACATATCATTTATAGAAGGCAAATCGGCCCCTTACGTTCCCAAAACAAATGTCAGGACTTATTATCTCCAAAATGGAGAATGGATTTACACTGATAAGATAGCAGAGTTCGCGTGTCGTTGCGATGAGTTATCAAAGGGTCTCGTTGTTCGACGGCTTGAGCAAATATTCGATCAGATTCTCATTGATGAGTCACAAGACTTAGCTGGATACGATTTTGATCTCCTGGAATTGATTATGCGTTCGAAATCCAGTGTAGTGATTGTCGGAGATTGTAGGCAGTCTACTTACTTCACAAATTGTTCACCAAAGAATAAGAAATACAGAGGATACAACATCATTCAGTTGTTCAAGGATTGGCAAGATAAGGGGCTTTGTGTCTTCGGTCAGAAAAATGAAAGTTATCGGTGTAATCAGTACATATGCGACTTCGCGGACCAATTATATCCCGAACTTGATGCTACTATTTCCCGGAACACTGAGATTACCGGACATGATGGGGTCTTTTCAGTAGCGCCTTCGGAAGTTGATCACTACTACAACCTGTTTAAACCTCTTGTGCTTAAAGACTCAGTGAAGACGGGAACAATGGATCTACCGTCAATGAATTTTGGAATATCAAAAGGAAGAACCTTCGAGCGCGTCCTTGTTTTTCCAAATGGGCCAATTCGTGAATACTTAAGAACAGGTAGTTTCTCAAAACTTGCACCAAGAACTAAGGCAGGGATTTACGTTGCCATTACACGAGCAAGGTCCAGTGTAGCATTCGTATGTGAAAAAACAGCTACCAGTTTGGGGATCAAGGAATTTCATTAAACCAAATTTCAGACCATTCAACAGCGTCGCTCTCATTTTCTGTTTGCTATCTCCACTACGTACAAGAATCGTACGGAAGTCTCCTCCCCCTCAAATAAACAAGGGCACGCTCACAGTGCCTTTGGTGTAACTCATATAGATTCACGAATCGCACTTATTGCAAATCAATCAACCAACTATTTTATATGTTGTCAGTCTGTGCCACAGACGATGCCGCGATTTTGGCTCGTATCTTAGTCCTCGGTCATTGAGTAGCCACCTGATGTAGTCCACGTTACCAAAAGCTTGCGGTAGACGGAAGGGAATATCTCTCGTTATTCCAACCGGAATTAAGTTTCTTCCGCACTTTTCTGCGGCCGCCTTCGCTTCAGGTATAGCCAAGTGTGAAAAGGAAACATATGAAGTTGAGGCGATTGCACTCGATTCTATAATGAATTCTTGAAGCAAGTCGGTTCCAGCGACAGTGCTGGAAACTTTAAGGTTTCGGAATTTATCAGGAATCGGTAAATATGGTGGATTACAAACTGCCACATCAACAAATTCTTTTGAGTCCTTCGAGAACCAAGACATACCTAGAGCTGCTGCCAGAGAGATATCTTGATCATTCCCTTTACCGATGTTTCTGTACCAATTTACAGCTGAGAATACTAATGGAGTCAGTAACCAATCAGTCATCTTTAGTTTCTTTATGCTATGGTTCTTTGCGGCAATGCTAATTCCGAGAATGCCTGTCCCACACCCGACATCCACCACGGAGTTGTGAGGCTTGCTGAATATGCCATCAGCTTCTAAATCTTTCAACATTTCAAATGCGTCTCTTGATGGTGGCCAGAACTCGTCGCTCTGTTGCCATATGAAAGAGAGTCCGTCGTACTTAAACTGGATGAGCGTTTTTCTGAATCTATCTCTTATGGTGTCGCCTAGGTCACCCAGCTTATGTATAGGACAATCCGCCCAGGTAAATATTACGGGATCTTTTTCAAACTCTGAGATCAACGGTGTTCTGCAATGACAATCCCAAAGAAGTTGCGGGTCACGGAATTTCTCTATGTGATCGCCCAAGATGTATTTAATCGACGTAAATTTCTTATTAACCTCAACGGACATAGTTGGGCTACCGGACGTTGATGACAAAGTTCCTAAGTATGTCCTCTTCTTGATAGTTTTCAGAAAATCTTCCAGCTTTACCGCAGTCTTAGTAAAATAACCTTTCAACAAAGTCTCGTGTTCCAGATTGGCATTCTCCTGAGAGCCCTCTGGTTGATTTCGGACAGTGTTCAATAACAAAAGATCAAACGGCTCGATTTCTCTCACAAGTTTATCAAAATTGTTCCATGGGGGTTGTTCGGTAAACCTCAGGATCGGAGAATTTAGGAGCTGATCAATGGACGAGCCAACCCAGGGCAGCCATATCAGGGAAGCGCGGACAATGCTGTACTTTCGATATGATTGACCTATCGATTCGATGGCGTTTTCGAGCCTTAGCCTAATTTTCTGAAAGTAACCCACTTTCATAATTGATACTTCATTCTTTCCATGGTTTCTTCTTCACGTGGATAAAATTCAATAATAAATTAGCTTGTTTGACTTCTAAGTCCAAAGTGCGCTTGAATATCCTTTGCCTCGTCTGAACATGCTATCGTCTTTCCGTATGGATACTAGCTACACTCTGGAATGGTATCCCGCTTACAACATCTTCTATTCTCACTCAAATAAACACGGGTACGTTCACACGTGCCCCTGCAGAAATTCCACATAGATTCTCGAATCGCGCGCTGTATTGCATTTACTTCTTTGCCTGGTCGAGCGGGGTAGGCTCACTGTGTGGAGCAGGCAGCTTACCAGTAGATGCTAACGCCGAAATTGACATTAGAGGAGCTCAAATTCCATCCCTTACTTGTTCCGGAACTTTCGGTTTGTGATGGAACATAAGAAGCAAGATTGGATGAATAACCGTAGGATGAGGAGCTTGAACTCCACTGATATTGTAAGCTTTCGTTATACTCTGCTCTTATTGAAAGCCATTGGCATGCAAACCATTCTACTCCAGCGGAACCTGTTGCGCCTGCAGCATGCTGAGTTGAACTCGATGAGTATGCATAATGGTACAAATAATCCCCTTGGTTTTCAGGATTATTGGAACGACTTTGAGAATAGCTGTATGAGATAGAGGGGCCAAGCGCCGTGTAAAAATGAACAGGACCGGTCGGATTCAGGTACCACAAGTATTGTGCAACAAAAGAGATTGTCTGTGCGCTTGAATTATTGCTTCCCGGAGTGGAGCCGATGCTTGTATCCGCGTATGTCCCTGAAGTTACACTGCTGCCGTTGCTGCTGCTACCGCTTATCGTAACCCCGCCCCGAAGCGCATTCC
>JBAPNE010000038.1:0-19622 GCA_049278975.1 Candidatus Kryptoniota bacterium | reverse complement strand
CTTTTCCAGATGCGGTAAAGAAGAAATCCCAAATGGTTAGGACCTTCAGAAGAATCCTTTCGACTCTTTACGCTGCCGGCGGCGCTTCAGGTGCGCTTGTTCCTACTGGCTGCGGACTTGCTGCTGGCGGTTCTGCCGCAGGAGCAGTTTTACTTGCTTTCTTCGCTTTATTGGCTGCCTTATGTCTCTGTTTGCGTTCTGCATCTCTCACCAACTTTGCTTCTTGTCCGGCCTGCCATTCACCAAGCTTTTGAGCGACAGCAGATTCATCCAAACCTTTTTTCAACAAATACCACTTGTACCATAAACCCGATTTGCGAAGCAGGCTTCGTACGGTGTCGCTGGGCATTGCGCCGCGCTTCAGCCATTTGAACGCTTTCTCTTCGTTGAACTTGATTTCCGCCGGATTCCTCAACGGGTTGTAAGTTCCGACAGATTCAATAAACCGTCCGTCGCGGGGCGAATGAGAATCCGCCGCAACAACTTTATATGATGGTTGATTCTTTCGTCCTGTTCTTCGCAATCTTAAACTTACCGCCAAATATTCCTCCGAATTTTAAGCCGGGAAACGCTTGTCCCGTTCAATTATTTAAATTTTTAGTTTGCGGAAAGCCGGAAGCGGTATTTGCCAAAGCCGCCTTGCCGAACCTTCCCTTGGAAAGGGTCTTGAACATTCTTTGCATTTCCGCAAATTGTTTCAAAAGTTTATTGATGTCTTGAACCGTTGTACCACTACCTGCAGCGATTCTCTTTCGTCGTCTGCCGTCAATGATATGCGGTTTATTTCTCTCCTCGATAGTCATTGAATTAATCATGGCTTCGATTCTCACGAGCGCCTTTTCGTCAATCGTGGCATTTCTCATTGCCCCGGAAATTCCGGGTATCATGGACAACACGTCTTTCAACGGCCCCATCTTCTTTATCTGTCTCAGTTGGTCACGAAAATCTTCTAAGTCGAATTCATTCTTTCGCAGCCGTTGTTCAAGCTTCGCCGCTTTTTTGTCGTCAACCTGCTCTTGAACTTTTTCGACCAGTGTTACGACGTCGCCCATCCCGAGAATACGCGAAGCCATCCTGTCAGGATGGAACACTTCGAGCTGATCAAGTTTTTCACCGAGGCTTACAAACTTGATCGGCCTTTGAACCACCGATCTGATAGACATCGCAGCACCGCCGCGTGCATCGCCATCCAACTTCGTTAATACAACACCGCTAAAATTAAGTCTGCGATTGAATTCAAGAGCGGTGTTCACTGCATCTTGTCCGGTCATCGAGTCAACGACAAACAAAATCTGATGCGGATTTACCGTCAACCTTACATTCTCCGCTTCCCGCATCATTTCCTCATCGACGTGCAGTCTGCCTGCCGTATCTATGATGGCAATGTCGCGAGCATTTTTTCTGGCATAGTCAACCGAATTTTTTGCAATCTCAGCCGCAGATGAATCTCTGTCAAGATAAACTGGCACATTGATTTGCTGCCCGAGAGTTTCCAACTGATCAATAGCTGCCGGTCTGTGAACATCACATGCAACGAGTAACGGATAACGCCCTTTTCCCTTCAGGTGGTTCGCGAGCTTCGCGGCAAACGTCGTCTTACCTGACCCCTGAAGTCCAGCAATCATTATAATATTCGGAATATCATTCGTAAGCTCGAGTTCGCTCGTTGTACCACCAAGCAGTTGGGCAAGCTCATCATAGACAATTTTGACAAAAACCTGCCCGGGGTTCAAACTTTTTACGACATCTTTCCCTACGGCTTTCTTCTGGACTTCTTCTGTGAACTGCCGGGCAACTTTGTAATTGACATCGCCTTCAAGCAGTGCACGGCGCACCTCTCTCACTGCATCAGATACGTTTTCTTCTGAAATGCGCGCCTGTCCACTCAGCCGGTGGAAAATTGATTCGAATTTTTCCGAAATTTGTTCAAACATGCTTTAAAAAAGATTTAAAAATTGCTTGGGAATTTACAAAAAGCAGTAGATTGTTGCAACCTATTGAATTGTTTCACCCAAAATCCGCATAAAAATCGAAGCAACATATCGGATTTCCAAAAATAAAAAAGTCCGCCCTGAATCAGGACGGACTTTCGGTCCAAAATGCAGACTCAGACTTTCGGTCCTGCTTTGATCACCTCAGGCGGGCAACCTGCCTCGTATTTCTTGAAATTTTCCTTGAAACGCGATGCAAGTTGTTTGTATTTGCTCATGTATTCGTCTTTACTCGGCCATGAACCCGATGGATCAAGAATATTTGCTGGCACTCCATCGCAATTTGTCGGCACTTGAAAACCGAACACAGGATCAGTTGCGAATTTGACCTTGAGTAATTCTCCGTCTAAAGCGGCATTCAAGAGTGCACGAGTGTAACCGATGCTTATTCTCTTGCCCACTCCGAACGCTCCGCCGATCCAACCCGTGTTGACAAGCCAACAGCTAACGTTGTGATTGATGATCTTGCGCTTCAAAATGTCGGCGTAGAAATACGGGTGGTGTACCATGAAAGGTGCGCCAAAGCACGTGCTGAAAGTAAGTTCCGGCTCTTTTCCGAGCCCGACTTCCGTTCCGGCAATCTTTGAAGTGTACCCCGAAATGAATTGGTAAATCGCCTGGTCGGGACTCAGTTTCGCAATCGGCGGCATGACACCGGAAGCATCGCATGTAAGGAAAATAATACTTTTCGGATGTCCGCCTTTCTTCTCGAGGACAGCATTTTCAATATATTCGAGCGGATAGCAGCCGCGCGTATTCTCGGTCAACGATTCATCATTGAGATCAATCAGTCTCGTAACCGGATCAAATACGACATTCTCCAGGACTGTGCCGAACATTTTTGTTGTTGCATAAATTTGCGGCTCTGCCGATTCAGAAAGCCGGATCACTTTTGCGTAGCACCCGCCTTCGAAATTGAAAACTCCTTCGTCGCTCCAACCATGTTCATCGTCTCCAATCAACCTTCGCTTCGGATCAGCGGAAAGTGTGGTCTTCCCTGTGCCCGACAGTCCGAAAAAGATTGCGGAGCTGCCGTCTTTGCCAATGTTCGCCGAGCTGTGCATCGACATCACACCTTGCAGCGGCATCAGGTAATTCATGATAGTGAATACTGACTTCTTTATCTCTCCAGCGTAAGCCGTGTTTCCGATGATGCAAACACGACGCGCAAAGTTGAGAAGGATAAATGTCTCAGTCGAGGTTCCATCGATTTGCGGAATGGCTTTGAATGATGGTACGGCTATTACCGTGAAATCAGGGACATGCCTCCGGTATTCTTCATTGCTCGTCGGAAGTATGAACATGTCTCGCGCAAAAAGTGAGTGCCATGCTTTCTCAGTGATGATTCGTATCGGCATCTGGTATTCAGGATCCGCACCAACATAACAATCCTGAACAAACAAGTCTCTTCCTTGGAGAAAACCTAACAAGCGATTGTAAAGACCGTCAAACTTTTCGGAGCTGAACGGTTTATTGTATTGTCCCCACCAAATTTTATCTTCGGTTGACGGTTCTTTGACGATGTACTTATCACTCGCAGCGCGTGCAGTGTGTTTCCCGGTATTCGCTACAACCGGGCCTTGATGTGTTATCTTTGCCTCGCTTCTAAAAGCAATCTCTTCGTAAAGTGCTTCGGTCGGTAAATTCCAATACGACATCCTGAGGTCGCCGACGCCATGGTTATCAAGCCCGTAATCGCTTTTTAGAGCTTTAGCTTCTTTCTCAGCGGGGGTTTTTATATTCAAAAGATTATTCATAGCCAGTCCCTCACAAGTTTTCTTTCTCCAATGTAAATCTCCTTCGGCGCTGTCGGATCAAGCGTCCATCTTATTCGCTCAATGCCGACGGTAATATCTTTGATCGAACCGGCGTAGCTCAATCTCAAATGTCCTTCCATGCCGAACTCCTTTCCTGGCACAGTAACTACCAGAGCTTTCTTGAGAAGAAGTTCACACAGCTTAACCGAATTTTTTTCATAAGCACTGAAATCCGGCAGACAATAATACGTCCCATCCGGCTTTGTCGTTTTCACGCCGGTGAAAGCAGAAAGTTCCTGCAACATGACGTTGCGATTGTTCTCCAATGTCAAACGAAGGCTTTCAACCGCACTCTGCAAGCCGGTCAAGGCGCCTTCAGCAGCAGCTTGTAAAAGAACCGCCGTGCATGAAGTTATCTGGCTTTGAACATTCGTCATTATCTCGACTAATTTTCTATTTGCAATTGTCCAACCGATCCGGAAACCGGTCATGCCGTAAAGTTTTGATACTCCGTTCACAACTATGATGTGCGTTGACTCAATGTCCTTTTTTGTATGTTTATATGCTGAAGGAGCTTTCTTGCCATCGAAGACAAGCTTGTGGTAGATATCATCCATGATGATATAGAGATCTTTCTTTTCGCAATATTCGACAAGTTCCCCGATGAACTCGTCGGAGTACATCACGCCAGAAGGATTATTAGGGCTGTTGACGATTATGGCTCTGGTGTAAGAGCTGACCGCCTTCTTAATATCTTCCATCCTCGGATAGAAGCTGCCATCTTCAGGAGTGACGATAACCGGGACACCATAAACCATCTTCACCATCTCAGGATAACTGACCCAGTATGGCGCGAGTATAATCACTTCATCCTGTGGATTCAACAAAGAGTAGAGAACGTTATAGACGGACTGTTTAGCACCCGAAGAGACGATGACATTTTCCGGAGCTACAACTTTGTCATAATTTTCTTCCGTATATCTAATGATCGCCTTTTTCAAAGATGGTACGCCGTCGGTCGGAGTATATTTTATATCCGCCGCATTTAATTTCGTTGCCGCGCTAAGTATCGCAGATATCGGAGCTTTATTTTTGGGTTCACCTGCTCCGAGGTGAATAACTGCTTCGCCTTTTTCTTTCAACAATCTTGCTTCCTCATTCAACTTTAGTGTCGGCGACTCAGCAATCGAATTCGCAAGCTGACTTACGCTCATTGTTTTACGTAATCTCCTTTTAAATAATTGTGTGCCATGGAAGCTAAACTTTTTACAAAAACTTTTTATCTGAAAAATGCAGCCGTGCGGCAAACCGTACACCAATTAATCGAACGGCATTGGGCGTCGATGCCCGCAACCCGTCCGTGTACCTCGGACAGGCTAATTATTCTATCAAAAACTTAATGGATTTTCGCAGGAATGTTTCTCACTGCGCCACAAAAAAATTTCAGTCGGAAAATTTATCGGACAAACTTATCGAAATCCGATTTCTTCCCACAATTCATAATATCAATTTTGTCCATTTCCTGCAAGTTTTTCGGAAAGATTATATTTTATTTTAACGCTAAACCGAATGTTCATCTTGTTTTTTCAGCTATTTAAGCGTAAAATATATGCCATAAATTAACAAAAACACTGGACACGAAATGAACTTCAAGCAATGGAATCGTTATATTGCTCTCGGGATTTTTCTCGTTACACTTTTCATGTATCGAATGACTTCGCAATCATCCGTCGCATTCTGGGACTGCGGAGAATACGCGGCAACTTCACCAGCTCTTGAAGTACCACATCCGCCGGGCGCACCGCTCTTCACACTTCTCGGCAGAGTCTCCATGATGACTCCGTTTGTCAGCAATATCGCGCTCCGCATTAATCTCATATCGGCGCTGGCGAGTGCCCTAACCATCATGTTCCTTTACCTTATCGGCGTTAAGGTAATCTCCAGATGGAAAGGGTTTCCGACGGATATTCATTCCGCGATCGTCGTGTTCGGATGTGCCATAATAGGAGCATTGACTTATTCGGTTTCCGATACGTTCTGGTTCAATGCATCTGAATCATGTTTGTTCGCGTCGAGCATGTTCTTCGTCTCGTGCGTTATCTGGCTCGGCACAGTTTGGTTTGAGAAAGCAGAAGAGCCGGGAAGTCAAAAATATTTGCTGCTTGCTGCTTATGTGATGGGACTCTCGATCGGGATTCACCAATTAAGCATCCTCGGGTTTTTCACGATCGCACTTCTTATATACTTCAAGTATTATGAGTTTGAATGGAAAACATTCATAAGATTTGGAATAATTACTGCGCTTTCGTTTATGATTATTTTTCCCGGAATAGTAAAGTGGCTCGTTGCAACGTTGAACGGAGATCTAAAATCAGGGCCGTTCGACATTTCCCACAGCTTCATCGTTCAACTGATAACACCCGGTGTTATTGCTGCGGCAATTTACGGAGTCTATAAGGCGGAGAAGGCGAAGCGATGGATTCTCGCCACTTCGCTAATGGCTGGACTCCTCATGGTACTCGGGTATTCAACCTACACGTTGATCTACGTTCGCGCCAATGCTCACCCGCCGATAAATGAAAACAATCCGAGCAGTCTTGCAAGACTCGTAACATATCTCAATCGAGAGCAATACGGCGATTATCCCATACTTTGGCCCCGGAGATGGAGCTCCGAACCGCAGTATCAGGCAAACTATCAAAAGTATTCTTCAGATTTGGATTACTACTGGGGTTACCAGCTTAACCACATGTACTTGCGCTATCTCGGATTCAACTTCATCGGCAGGGCGGGTGACATCCAGGATGCGCCAGTCGCACTCGTTAATTCACCTAAGGGTTGGTTTGATGGCCGCGCAGGTTTCCCCACGAGATATTATGCAATACCGTTCTTGCTCGCCATGTTTGGGTTGTGGTACCATTTCAAGAGAGATTGGAAGTTCGGACTTGCTTTCCTCACGATGTTCATCACAATGGGATTCGCACTCACGGTCTATTTCAACATGGCTGATCCGCAGCCGAGGGAGCGTGATTACTTTTTTGTCGGCTCGTTCTTCGTATTTGCGATGTGGGTCGGCGTCGGCGCTTCAGGTATCATCGAATTGATTTCCGACAGATTGAAAGAAAACAAAAGCAGGAATTTACTTGTCGGAGCAAGTGCGGTTGTATTGTTCGCGATTTGTCCGCTGAATATGTTTGCGCAAAACTTTTATGTCCACAGCAGACACAATAATTTTGCGCCATGGGATTATTCATACAATATTCTGCAATCATGCAAACCAGATGCGATCCTCTTTACAAACGGCGACAACGATACTTTTCCATTATGGTTTTTGCAGGAAGGAATGGGAGTCCGCCAGGATGTAAGAATCGTTAATTTAAGCCTTGTAAATACAGACTGGTACATTCTTCAATTGAAAAACGAAATGCCACATGGCGCAATGAAGGTTCCGATAAGTTTATCAGATGATGATATAAGCAATATTGGTCCGATTGAATGGAAAGCAAAAACGCTCAGGCTTCCGGTTCCGAAGGAAGTGTACCAGCAATTCGGCATCACAGACACGAGTATCACGAACAGAGGATACATACAATACACGATCAATCCGACATTACAAGCCGGTGAAGTACAGGCGATCAGGACACAGGACATTATCATGCGAAATATCATCGAGACGAACGCATGGAAAAGGCCTGTCATGTTTGCCGTAACTGTGGCGCCGGACAATTTTATCGGGCTCACACCATACCTTCAAATGCAAGGATTGGCACTGGAGCTGACTCCTATTGGATCGAGAAACCAGGGTGAGGATTATTCTCTAAATATGCCCATCATGAAGGAATGCTTTCTTGATGCGACTCCACAATATACTACGAAGCCGCAGTATGGATTTCTGTTCAGAAACTTGAATAATCCCAACGTCTTCTACGACGACAATGTGCGGAAGTTAATGCTAAATTACCGGTATGGCTTCATGCGAATTGCAGCAAGCTATGAAATGCATGGAGACAACTCAGCGGGTATAGCGTGTCTTGACACCATGGAATCAAGAATTCCAATCGAAGTAATCCCGATGGAATACAGGACACTCAGCGATGTTGCACGCCTCTATTATTCTGCGGGAGCGATGACACAATTCCGTAAATATGCCGACACTGTCGAACGGGATGCACTCGCGGCGATTCAAGAAAACCCTCATGATGTGCAAAGCTATTACAATCCCTACAGGATACTTTTGGACTTGTACGAAATGGAGAGGGATTATCAGAAGTCGATTGACCTTCTGCAAAAACTTCAAGCGATGTTTCCTGAAGAGCGAAGCATATCGCAGCGAATTGCGGAGCTGCAGACTATGATGAGTGCAAAGACAGGTCCTGACACGATTCTGAAGCCAAAGGCGAATTAAGAATAGATAGGAAAGATTTTCAGACGCGGTGGCAATCATAAATATTGCCACCGCTTTTTTTATTTAATTAAACTCCGAGATACAACACTGTAATAGTGGCATCATATATTTTTAACACGGCATTAAGAGGATATTATCCCACGGGAAACTACGTGATATTTGACAATACAAAGATCAGCAGAGTGAGTCGGAAAAAGTAGATGCCACAACCGGACTCACTTCAGCTCTTTATATCTGAAACAATCCACCATGTGGTCATTCACCATACCAGCTGCTTGCATGTGAGCATAGCAAATTGTCGTGCCGACAAATTTGAATCCTCGCTCCTTTAGATCTCTACTCATCGCATCGGATTCTTTTGTGCGTGCGGGCATTTGCTTCAGTGTCTTCCTCACGTTTACTTTAGGCACGCCGCCGACAAATTGCCAAACATACTTATCAAAACTTCCGAACTCTTCCTTCACTTTTATGAATTGTCGCGCATTATTTACCGCAGCTTGCAACTTCAGCCGATTGCGAATTATCCCCGCGTCAGACAATAGGCTCCTGATCTTTCGTCCATCATACCTCGCTACCTTTTCCACATCGAAATTGTCAAACGCCTTCCTGAAATTTTCGCGCTTGTGCAAAATCGTCGACCAGCTCAACCCTGCCTGCATTCCTTCCAGAATCAGGAACTCAAATATTTTCCTGTCGTCGTGTAATGGCACACCCCACTCTTTGTCATGGTATTCGATCATCAGCAAGTTATCCGTCGGCCACGGACAGCGGATAACATCCTTCATCCTATTTCCTCAAACTCACCGGTCTTCTTGTTTTTTCTGACATTGTTCCAATTGAAGAATCGCCCGTTCATCGCGATGTAAACGCCGTGCGGCAGTGTCTCCACAAATGCAAGCGCGCTTCCAAGGTTAAACAGCCCATCCGAGCTTCCGAATTTATACGGTATCATTGCTCCGGTCAGCACAATAGTTTTATCGTTAATTGCCTTCCCAATTACTTGAGCGGTCTGTTCCATGGTGTCGGTGCCGTGGGTGATGATTATCTTTTCATCGTTGCACTTCTCGCAGTTTTCGAGAATTATCAGTCGATCCTCATCCGTCATCTCTAAGCTGTCAATCATCATTAATGTTCTGATGTCAACTTCGACTTTGCAGCGCCCCAGCTTCAGCATCTCTGCCAAATGCGAGTCTTTAAAATACAGCTTGCCGTTAAGCTCGTTGTACTCCTTATCGAACGTTCCACCGGTTACGAATATTCTTATTGCCATTCAACAATCGGAATCTGTAATTACATTTCCCGCTCGGCAAGCCTCTTCTTCAATTGCGAGATATGCCATGTTATATTGATATCCTTCGGACAGGATTCGATGCAGTTAAATATCGTGTGGCATCTCCAGATCCCATCCGGAGTATCAATAATATCGAGTCGTTCGTCCGCGGCTTCGTCCCGCGTATCGAAGACAAATCTGTACGCCTTGAGCAGTGCCGCCGGCCCTATATAGTTTTCATCAGACCATGATGACGGGCATGAAGTCGTGCAACATGCGCACAAGATGCACTTCGCGGACTCAAAAAGTTTCTCTGCGTCCTCATTGGTTTGAAGCCTTTCGTGTTCCGGCGCCGAGTCCTTCGTGACTAGAAAAGGCTTGACCGCTTCGTATTTCTTATAGAAGTCTGTCATATCGACGATCAAATCTTTGACAATTGGCAGCGAAGGAATCGGTTCAATCACAATCGGCTTCGTACAATTTACATCTTTTAACAAAGTGGAACACGCGAGCCTGTTTCGTCCGTTGATCCTGACTGCGTCCGATCCGCAAACGCCGTGGGCACATGAGCGTCGAAAAGTCAGTGTACCATCATATTTCCATTTTGCCTGGTGAAGCAAATCGAGGATTCTTTCTTTGTCGTCGCCCGCTTCCAATACAAATTCCTGGAAGTACGGCTCCGGGTCTCTTTCCGGATTATATCTTTGTATTCGCAGAGTGACTTTCATATTTCCCTTTCAATACTTTCGTTCTTTCGGCTGGAAGCGCGTGATGGACACCGGCTTGTAATCGACTTTCGGGGCCCCGTTTTTGTCCGATTTATATACAAGAGTGTGTTTGAGCCACTTCTTATCGTCTCTTTTCGGAAAATCTTCACGCGAATGCGCACCCCTCGATTCCTGTCTTACCAGGGCACCATAGATGATCGGTTCCGCGGTGTCGAGCAAATTACCAAGCTCGATCGCCTCGACCAGATCCGTGTTGAAAATTTTTCCTTTATCGTCAATAGCTATTTCCTGATAACGCTCTCGCAAACTTTTGATTTCCGAAGCCATCTCCTTCAAATCTTTTTCATTCCGGAAGATTCCGACCTTTTCCATCATTTTTTCCTGAAGCTCAGTTCGAAGCGCGCCGACTTTTTCTCTGCCTCTTGAATTCACAATTCTATCAATGATGGAAACAGTTCTCTCCGCCGCATCATCCGGAAGCGGAGCGAAGTCAGCATCTTTAATAAATTTCGCAATTGCCTTCCCGCCTCTGCGGCCGAACACTATCAAATCGAGAAGAGAATTAGTGCCGAGACGATTCGCACCATGAACGGAAACACATGCAGCTTCGCCCGCGGCATAAAGTCCGGGGACTTTGGTATTTTTTTTGTCCTTAGTAACTTCCGCATCGACAGTCGTCGGGATTCCACCCATTGCATAGTGGCACGTCGGCTGGATTGGAATCGGCTCTTTCGTCGGCTCGACCCCTAAATAAGTCCTCGCAAAACCTGTGATCTCCGGGATTTTATCGTCGATCACTTCCTTCGCCAGGTGCGACACGTCCAGGTTGACATAATATGTTCCGTCACTTCCCTTGATCCCTCTGCCTTCACGAATCTCCGTGAGAATTGCGCGCGACACCATGTCCCGCGGTGCAAGATCTTTCACAGTTGGGGCATAGCGTTCCATGAAGCGTTCGCCCTTGCTGTTCAACAATATTCCGCCTTCGCCACGAGCCGCTTCGGAAATTAAAATTCCGAGTTTCCAGAGCCCTGTCGGATGAAATTGGACGAACTCCATATCTTCGAGCGGAAATCCGTTGTTATAAATAAAAGCGAAGCCATCGCCTGTGCCGACATGCGCATTCGAAGTGATTCGATAAACTCTCCCGTAGCCGCCGGTGGCAAGCATAACTGCCTTCGCATGGAAAACATGCACTTCACTCGTGGCAATATCTATCGCAACAAGTCCAACACAATTCTTTCCGCTCATGATCAAATCGGTCACGAAAAATTCAGAGAAGAAATTAACTTTCTGCTTCAGGCAATTTTCGTAAAGCGTGTGAAGCATGACATGGCCCGTTCTGTCGGCGGAATAACATGAGCGCCTGACCGCGACGCGCTTCGAATCGGGATCGGCCGGATTCTCAGGTTTGGTATGTCCGCCGAATCTGCGCTGCGCAATTTTCCCGTCAGGAGTCCTCGAAAAAGGAACGCCCATGTGTTCCAATTCTATGATGGCACGAATCGCGTCCTTCGTCATTATCTCGATTGCATCCTGGTCGCCGAGGTAATCGCTGCCTTTCACGGTGTCGAACATGTGCCACTCCCAGCTGTCTTCCTCTTCATTGCCGAGCGCCGCTCCGATTCCGCCTTGTGCTGCTCCAGTGTGTGAGCGCGTCGGGAAAACTTTCGATATCACGGCACAACTGAAACCTTCCGGAATTTCAAGTGCTGCGCGAAGTCCGGCACCGCCTGCGCCGACAATTATTACATCATATTGATGTTTTATCATCATAATTTCCTTTTCAATTCCATTTTAAAAAGATAGAATCGTGTTGACGCCGAGAACCCAGAATGCAATCCCCGACAGGATGATGGTTCCGTAAATCGTGAGGCTGACCGCCGGCTTCATTTGGTAGTCGCGGAAAATTCCCCATGTCCCGTTCAAGCCGTGCCACAATCCGACGGTGATAAAAGTCAAATCAAACATTTTCCACAAAGGATGATGCATCCTTTCCAATACCGCCGCGTAAGTGTGCCCGCTTGCCGGATCGGCGTGCATCACGAAATAGTGGCCGATCACAACAACGACAAGAAGCAGCCCCGTAATTCTTTGGAGCACCCAACCCGGTGCGCCGCTTCCTCGTGAACCAGTATGCTTATACATTTCTTACCTCACCTTATAGATGCAAAAATATTATTGATCGGCTCCCTGAACATTAAGTACCCCATACCGATAAACAAGACAATGCCAAGGCTATAAACCACAGTTAGAATCTTCTTGTGGTACCTTGCTCCATTCGCCCAATCAACGAGAACAATTCTGACTCCATTGAACGCGTGGAAAATCACAAGCGAGAAAAGGAGCCACTCCAGAATCTTGAAAACAGGAGTCGTGAAAAGTTTCATCTCCTCATCGAAAGCCTTTTCGCCCTGCGTAAGAGTCGTGAGCGCATAAATGTGGATGTAGATATAAACTGTCAAGCCGAGACCCGTGATTCTATGAAGAATCCAAGCCCAGCTTCCACCATGTTTATAGTAGTCGAGATTCGTTTTAATCCACCCTTCGGGTGGTTTAGGTTGGTAAGCCATCATTATCTCCTTAGAAAAAATTGAACGCGATTAAGTTAAGTAAGGAATCCTTTTTATGCAACGAGATGAAAAACATTTAGTGCACTATTTTGAACACGAATAACACGAATGAATCGAGTTGAAGCGTTTAATGACACGAATGTGAGAAAATGATTCGTGGAATTGGTGTCCGAAGAATAACTATTCTGCCGAGGGTATCCCTGCGGGAGTGCCATTCGTGGTCAAGTTTTTCCAGAAGCAAAGTAGCCCACTACCAAAAAAACCTTAGTTTGCTATTTTCATGGAGAGTTATTTTGAATAATCTCTGACTGTTATTACCGTCCCGCCTTTCGAGATGCCGCATACTATATAATATGATGTGGGCTTGATCCCGCGGCTTCCGGAACTATCCACTGTTGCAGATGTTTATATTTATGAACGTGGAGGTCAGAATAATATGGTACGACGTACAAATCTTGCAGTGTTTACTTTGATTTTATCCGTGCCCTTTGCACTCGAGCGCACAGAAGCCCAAACAGCGGAACCGGTAAACAATTATAACCAGGAAGATGTGGCGACTCCTATCAATGCAAGTCCGGGGAGCTATCCGCATTTCCTTCTAACCCAGACGATACCGGATCCTCCTGTTCCTATAAGGACAGGGATCTTCGGCAGGGACGACGTTGATATGGCAGTCTTCAGCAACTTCGGCGACAACATACTACGCAGCTTTACCGGAATGAATATGCTCTATCAATCTGCAGCAGTTGCCGTCACGCCCATACTTGTCAACAACAATGTAGATTACCATATTGAGCGGTTTTTCAACCAGCATCCCGGATACGGCGAGATTGCGGCGCCTGTGCCATTCACCGGGCAGGTACTCCCCTTCATCGTGGGCGGATCACTTCTGGCTTATTCGTATTTCAAGAACGACGATGAAACGCTCGGTGCTTCCTTCGCTGTCATCCAGGCGAGCATCATCGAGCTTCTGGACAATACGACATTGAAGGCAATTACGGGAAGACCGGGCCCTACCTGGAGGAAGGTGTCTAACATGGAAGACCTCAGCGAGGAGTTCCGGTTCGGGTTTTTAAGAGGCGGAGTCTATAACGGATGGCCGTCCGGCCATACAGGTGCAACGATGGCAGTGGTTTCCGCTCTCACAAATTATTATCCGGATAATACATGGCTCAAGATAACAGGGTACAGCCTGGTTCTTTACACGATGTATGGAGTTACTTCCGTTAATAGGGGCGGCATGCACTGGTTCTCGGACGCAGTAAGCGGCGCCTTGATGGGATACGCTATCGGTTCCACCGTCGGAAAGTATTATCGAAATCTTTATTCCTCAATAACCGGCACAACGGCCAGCGGGACCGACGGCGGTCTATCATTCGGAATCACCTCCGGCGGAATCGGCCTCACCTACAGCTTTTAACCGCGAACACGTAGAGAGATTGAAGCTTTAGATGTAAGCAAGCTCTCGTCCTTCCACTTCTCAAAATCCGGCATGACGTCGCGAGTGGTGCGATGTGGGAATTCGTAGTTTAGTGGTACACACATTGAGATTGCCTCGTCGTCTTTCTCTTTTAGTGTGACCTCCTCACAATGACGGGTGAGTTCTAATTCCCTCTTGTGTTGGCGGCATTGAGAAAAAATGCCGTTCGGCAATGATCTCGCCGCGAGGCGTAAAATACAAATACGGATTCACTCTGTACATGGAGTTGAGACGTATTTTATTTGTTTTAGCCAAGCAGAGAGATCGCCAGCCATTTTTTCTCCAGCCTTGACTTTCTCTTTGGTTCTTTCTTTGGTATCAAGACAAGAGAAAGAACATCCCCTAAGTAGCAAAATGGACCATCCACAGCAGATGCACTTAGGCGCTCTGCGATTTCATTAGGTGTAGGATTATCCTACAGCAGCGGATGAAATGAACCGTAATCCCACTATTGTTCTCCCTCGGTTCTCTCTCGGTTCTCTCTCGGTTAAGTCGGCCTTCTCTCGGCATTGATCCCTGCGTTGAAAAAATATACAGTTCCCAAGTCGATGTTATCCAGCTTATGAAAAAAAACGCGACATTAAACGATTGGCTAAAAGCAACACCCTTCTGCCAACATCAATTGATAAAACTGCGTCACGCGGCAATCCCTTCCTTGTCTGAACTATGATTCACCCAACTCATTGATTACAATGATGACCAGCATCCTCCCGTTCCAGTCTGTCCCTTCGGGGAGTCCTCATAACATTGTCGTTCCCCGAACGCTACCATCGGGAACCCAGATAGGGCAACAAATAAAACCCTCATTCTATCTAACGTTCGCCTTCTGGAATTACTTCCAATTCTCCGAGCAGGACCGTCCCAATCCGCGTATCGGTAATATCTTCATAACAGACTTTGGATTCGGTGAGATTCTCTCGAACGGGGTTTTCTGTCTGTTTCTATTGTCCTTTTTTATTGATGCACAGGTAATCCCAAGTTGCGACAACGAAGAGCCCCGCCTTTCAACGGGACTCTAACGACTTCTTAATCCTTACTTCGTCACGACCATCTTCTTCACCTGAATGACGCCTCGAGCTGCCAAACGGTAGAAGGAAAGATTTTGTTACAACATGTTCGACGCGGTGGCGTTGGGGGTTGCTGCGATTCTTGCGGCTAAATAAAGCTCCCATAGAACAAAAAGAGGCCTGAGCGCCGGAAAGAACTCAGACCTCAAACGAAATTACTCCAACGATTATCTTTATTACTTCGTTACGACCATCTTCTTTGTAACCATGATGCCCGGCGCAGTGAGACGATAGAAATAAACGCCGCTTGCCAACCGACTTGCATCAAATAAAACATTGTGATATCCAACTAACTCATCTTCATCGACAAGTCCTCTCACTTCCCTACCAAGAATATCATAGACCTTTAATGTCACATGACCACTCGTCGAGAGATTATAACTGATGTTGGTTGACGGATTAAAGGGATTGGGATAATTTCCCAGCAAGCCATTTTGCGCAGGTGCACTGGCGACGGATCCATTAGTACTTTGCTCCATATTGAAGTTGGGCATCTGTCCTGTTGTAGGATCGACATACGATTTCAGAGCACATTCCGCAGTGGATAGTTCCATGGGTGTTGATAGATTTGCTTGGGTTTCAACTTGCTTCAGGATTGTTGATGCACCATTCGGATCATTTTCTTTATACAGAGCAATATAAAAATTATTGAGATTTGCTCTAATGGCAAGAGAAGTATTCGGATTGGCTTGAATGATGTTGTCGTTGAGTCCTTTTGCCGACTTTATATCGTTCTGTCTGAGATACAAAGATGAAAGAAGGAACTTGTGCTCCTTTGCGGCTTGGACTGGCAGAGAGCTGAAGTACTGGATTATACTTGGGGTCGTTTCGCTGTCGGCGCAGGCATAAAGTTCGACATAAGCAGCTTGATTATCCGGGTGTCTATTGAGGTATGACATGAAGAAATCTCTTGCTCCGCCCTGGTTACCTTGTTCCAGCATTCCTATTCCCGTCAGGAGAGAATCCATGGAATTTGATTGACCCGCCAAAGTGCTACCTACTGAGTTAACTGTTGCGCTCTGACCATTGTTCTGGTAAACGCTCGCTACAACTTCACCTTGTTTGAACCCGTCGTTAGGTGCAGATTGGATGGAAGGGAGCGGTTTCCCTGACCATGGATCAGTAGATAGAGGCATACTGAACATACCGTAGCAGGCTGAGCTTACGTAGAACGATGACGAATTTGCCCAGTAGTCAGCGCAGGCGTAAAGACCACTAGCGACCATAGGATAAGAGTAACCCACAGCGGCATTGTATTGTGAATTACTGTAGATACTGTTCCCACAGTATGCCGTGCCGGGAGGATTCCCAAAGTCACAGTAGCTTTGTTCGTAAACATTAAGGCCCAGTAGGCAATGCGTAATACGGTTGTTCCAACTTTGAGGTGGTTGTGGGTCAGCGTTTGGCGAAGCTCCCCAGATTGCGGCAATTCCCCAATCATAATAATCAATGTCGTTCTCTCCGACAGTTCCGCTTGAACCTGAATACAATATCCCTGCACCTTGGTGATTCTGGTTCGTTTTATAAATGACATTATGGCTGCAATTGACCGTTGATGCGAGGGCATAGATTCCGTGATAGACATTGGAATTCGATATCGTGTTGCCTAGCGCTGAACACCCAGTCGAGTTGTAAAAATATATGCCATTGTCCAGATTGTTTGTGACGTTGCAGTTTTGGACGATGACGTTCGAAGTGTTCTCCACATCGACCTCTGTTCCGTATTGTATGTTTGCATAATTGATATTCGAGCCTTTTGCGCCAGACCCGTTGAGGATGATGGAGCCCCAGGCGCCGGGGGAGGTGCTGCCAGTGGATGTGAATGAAATTCGGTTTACATAGATTCCATTTGCAATGAGTGTTCCATTGACTGTTAATGATGCGTTACTTGGAAACTTAACCGTTGCACCCAGCAAGATCTTTAAGGTGATACCTGCCGGTACAATAACACTCCCTGTGAGGATATTTTGACCTCCCCAAGTTTCGTTGTGTGCTAAAGTTCCAGAAGTAGTATTTGGAGGAACACCATTTACAGTGATATTGTAATATGTCGTATGGATATCTCCATCCTCGTCCGTTCCTGTTATTTTTACCTTTCCACGTACATGACCGTTTGCATCTCTAAGCCAGCAGTATCCGTATGGTAGCGTACCAAAATTAAAAATAGCTTCATAACCTGGCGCTCCAGGATATGCAGGGCTCGTCGCTGCAACATATTCTCCCTCTGCGTGCTCAATTAATAAACTTCCAGAACTACCCGTGAGGTAATCACCATACGGAGGATTATCTACAAATTCATAATCATATAGCAACTGTGAGTTCTGCGTAACGGATGTCGGACCAGAATAAACAAGGATGCCATCTTCGAGTCCTACAGTACCCCCATAAACATATACAATTCCAGACTTATCGTCGGAGGTTAGATACCGATGCGAAATGTCGCCATATGACAAGTATTCGTACATAACATTCTGAGAACAAGAAGCGTCGGTTTCGTCTTGCAAGTCCAGCCAGTGACCAAGTTCGTGCACTGCCTCGCTCCATATATCAAGTTGAATAGAGTTCGGGTTGGCGGAAAATGCATAAGCTTGATTAAAATAGGTCTCAACTTGCGTTATCAGGAGCGTTTGGGTATTATAGGAAACGTTTGTATAAGCGGTTCGCTGGTCGTTGCCTTGCACATAATACCCGATTTGATAAGTTCCATCGGGTTCGTTGCCAGGACCATAGTTCACATCCGAACCCTGGGCGAATTGAAAGTCTGAGCCGGCGTTGTTCCATTGAGATACTGCTGAATTAATAGCATTTTCATAATCCTGTTGAGTAGCATATGCAGTTTTAAGGTCGCTGTTTATATGATATGTGACTGAACTTCCGGACCATCTTTGGCCCTGCCAGATATAACATTGAGCAAAGATATTTGACTCATACAAAAACAAGCTAAGCATGAACGTAAAGAACATATTCAAGTAACGAATATTCATGACGTAATCCCTCCAAAAATTTACGTTTCTATCTACTCGACGGTAGATTGCGATGAACTACTTTAAGAACTGTATCAATTTCATCTTGTAAACTAAATAATGTAGATAGCGGCTTATTCTTAGAAAGTACTTGCCCTGACTCTATGTCGTACTTAGCCAACTTTTGAAAACTAACCGTTGAGTCATTTATTAAATAATTATATAGATCGCGCATGTTGTTGTCGGCGGCAAATGTTATCAATCCGCTGGCGCTGAGAAAGAGTAAAACATGTTCCCCCGCACTTAATGTGTCCTCACCAATCTGTTCCATCACTTCGTGTGGGCGTCCGGTCGGACCTGACACTTCCAGCACAGCTACTTCTCCCTTTGGAAGACCATAATCGTTCCTCAAGAATTCATCTACCTGGACATACGCCACAGTATGATACCAAGGTCTCGGCCAGGACGGGTGTTCTATTTTCGAAACAGTTCCAATAACAATACAATCTGAAAGCGCTGCCGCTTTTTCCTCAGTGTCAACATCTATTTTCTTGAGGTTTGCCACCGTTGCGCTGTCATATCCCATGCTGCTATTAAATTCGGCATCCACTTCATGGGGGGTTAATTTTCTGAAACCTTTTTCAAATGGATACTTCCATCCATTCTGCACCATTCTGTGATAGACAGGGTTCGTTTGCGCTCCAGCACTCGAAATAATTAGCAACATTAGTAAACACGCAAGGTGAGTTTTACTCATGTTGTGCATAAGACCATCCTTTTTTTGTAATTTTTAAAAAATTGGATTATTAAACTGAAAGATCTGAAAAATCAATTTTGCCTTTTACTATCCTCATTTGTTAAATTGTTGTCCTAATTTCTCTTTGCTTCATAAAATAGCAAGCTCCATTTCCTCTAAACTGGGACACAGATCTCAAGAGAATTCCGTACTGACCACAGCCTTGATGACTTTCACGGTCTGATGAAATAATGCTCACAGCAACTAATCTATCTTGTCCCGCTTCAACTTATAAAATTTCATTAGTTGTTCGTACAGTTCAACCCCGTTCTCTCAGGCAGATTGATGTGTGACAGGGTCGATGGTCTTCTGAACTACCTCACGGTGTGCAAGATTCACGCCCACCATCACCGAACACGAGATGGACATAACTACCAACAAGAAAATTAGGGGTGGAAAAGCATAAGGATTTTCTCCACAATACTTGGTCTTCCACGATCCTATCTCCACTCTTCGCTCTCCTTGTTACAGATAACCATGGATCAATAAGTTAGAGATTCCAAATGTGTTGCGCAATCGGTGAAATTACTGATTCTGTATATCGCTCAAAATCACCTGCCACCGATGGGTTTGTAAGGCAGCAGCTGCTCTC
>JBAPNE010000037.1:0-12911 GCA_049278975.1 Candidatus Kryptoniota bacterium | reverse complement strand
ATCGAGCACTTCGAAAAATGCTGACAGCGCACGGGTATCTCGTTCGACGATTTCTGTCGAGACTCCAGCTACGTTCATTCGCACTATGTTTCCGTAGATGTTAAGACTGGCGACGAGGGATTTGATTGCATCTCGAAATTCATCGGGAGTAAGTTCTTTTTTAAAAGGGGTTAACTTTTTTTCAATGCAATCCAAAAGTTTTTGGGCTTTTGTCAGTATCTCTAAGTTACGACGTATTTCGTTTTCGTCGGATTCCTCTTTTGCAAGCATGCCAAGAAGCTCGCGACGTGAAACGATCATCTTTCGGAAATTTTTTAGCCCTCTCTCAAAGCGGCAAAGCGCCGCGGCGTTATATAAAATACTTCCGGCTTCGCTTGCACTCATCTCGTTGCTGATTGTCAAAATGCGGTTTGTGATTGCGCGAAGCATAACGCCACGCTCGTAATCTTTTGATTTGATGTCGATGAACGACAAAATAGAGTTGACCACATTATTGCTTTCGAGGGCGTAGCGGTCGGTAACATTCGCCGGTATTTGATATTTCGCAAAAACTTCCCTGACTATTTGCGAATAATTTTGCGGAAGATAAGATGCGACACAGAAGCTGTCCAATTTCTGCGCGGGATTGTTATTCATTATCTCTTTGATTTTTTCAGCGACGAATTCTATCTCACGAAGTTTATCTCGCGCACTCACAACGAAAACTTTTTCTTTCAGATTCAGTTTCCCCAGTCGCTTTTTCTCTGAGAACAAATTCATTGCAAAATGTTCGCCGAGATTTTTACCGTCATCCTCTGTCTGATTTCTGTCCGCTCCAATCTGCTTACCGCCTTCTGCTTTCTTGAATCCTCTCGCAATCAAGTCCGACGCTGTTCCGATCATTGTTCTAAAAAGATTTACATTTGTGTCAACACAATCGAGCTTGACAAGGAATGAAAAATCTTTTCGAGATGAAAAAATCTTGAAGAACTCAAGCTCCGGTTTTTTAAAATTGTAAAAACCTTCAACAAAGAAAGTGAGACCGTTTGGAAAATTCGCGGTGACGATTTCCGGTGAGTTTATCATTTCACGATTCACGAGAGACAACAACCCGGCGCCGTCAATCAATTCAAGACTTAGGCTTTCTTCATATCTCTTATAGATTCGCAGAAACTCCTCGAGCTTCTGACGTTCCGAATCATCGGCAGCCGCGAGGATCTTCTCGTAATCATCGGAGGCGATCCCGTTTTCTCTGAGATAATCAATTTGATCAACGATTTTCTTGATTGTGCCTGCCGGTGTCTTTCTTGTCGCCGGGTGAAATGACGAGTATCTGAAAAATTTGAAGTCGTCGGTGGAAAGTATTTTGCCTACGATCATTCCTTGCATCGATGGTGAAATCATTCGTTGACCGATTTTCATCAGCGAAAAAATTTCGTGCGCAAAAAGTTCGAGAGTGTAAACCGGCAATTTTCCGAATGCAACGCCTCCAATCAAATCACGCTGCAACTCACGCACGCGTCTTCGTGTGGGAACGATATAAACAAATTCGTACTTGCCGCTATGAGAACGAACGCGCGCGCGTTCCGTTACGAAAGCAGCAAAGTCTTCCTTTACGCTTCCACCGAAATTTTTTGTGAGTATCACAGCCATTATTCTACCCCATCTTCGCGAGATTGTGTTCGCTTTGGATCATTGCAATAATTTACTGATTTTAATCATTTAATGACAACCGATACAAAACAGCCTTTCCAGCTTGACATTCACTTCATGGCAAACTAAATTTATTTGAATTTGCTGAAGAATTTTGTTGAAATATTACATCAGGGACTTGGTTCAGGGGATATATATCGATTGCGGTAACAAAAATCCCGAAAGAACGTTTTATAAAAGCAAGAATTGCAATTGTTAAATTAAAATTGAAAGATAGACGGACTACAAGAGATGAGGGCGAACGGCAATTTAATTTGTTGTAATGTCCGTCTGACTTATCCTGAAGGGATCCCTTTGGGACGGTCGCTGGCACTGCTGGTTTTTTATGAGGAGGTATTAAATGCCAAATGGTAAGGTAAAGTGGTTTGATGGCAAAAAAGGATTTGGCTTTATTGAGCAGGAGAATGGCGAGGAAGTGTTCGTCCATTACAGCGACATAAAAACTGACAATCAATACAAGACACTTGACAAGGGTGTTGAAGTCGAGTTTGAGATTGTCGAAGGCGCTCGAGGGCTTAAAGCTGTAAATGTTACCTTAAAATAGGCACATTGGTGTAAGATGACAAAGAAACAAATACTGAAGGAAAGACAGAATAACGGAATTTCGCAATGAGGTTTCTGTCTCAACCTCTGTGCCTTTGCACCTTCGCGCCTGTTTCTTAAATTAAAGAATGAAGATGATGAATTTCGAATTTAAGCCGAAAGATATAGACAGCATTAGTGAAGTATTGAAAGTCAAGCCGGTGAAACGCGGGAATTTTTTTCGACTCGACTTGTATGACAAGAAATCCAAACGCAAACTTGCTATCGAAATTTATCCCTCTCTGAAAATAGGCAAAGAAAAAGGAAACCTAATTTCTGTTTATACAATCAACTCTCATCTTCAATTGCACCAGTGCACGGGTTATCTTGCTTCCGAATTGTTGGGAGAGGTAACATTTTATTCCGAGGCGGATGGAAAAATAAGCGGATTGATAGTCGAGCGTGAAGCAGGGTGCTCGCTCTACGCGAATGTTGACAAGAGTGTCCTGTCAGGCGACTTTACGCGGTTCGGACCGGAAGTTATGTTGAGCAGCATTGCCCTGTCCCTCACGGAGACAAGCCTTTCCCGAAGGGATCCAATCGGAAAGTGAAATTCAAATTGTTCGTTAACCATGAGCTCGCTCCAAAATTAGAGCGGGGTAGGATCGCCTTGCTTGTCCGCCAGATCATTCGAGATGAGAAGAAAAAAGCCGATAATATAAATGTAGTGCTTGTCAACGATGACTACATCTTGGATGTCAACCAGAAATTCTTGAACCACAATTATAAGACCGACGTTATATCTTTTGATTTGAGTGAGAATGAAAAAATCGACGGCGAGGTTTACGTTAGCGTCGATCGCGCGAAAGCTCAGGCAGGACGATATAAGGTCTCATTGGAAATGGAAATTCTAAGACTGATTGTTCACGGCATACTTCATCTCACGGGTTTGAACGACAAGACGCGTTCTGAAAAATTGCGGATGAGAAAGCGCGAAAATGTGTTCATTCAACAGTTTTATAGTGTTCACAGCAAGGGATAGCTTGACTTTAGAATTTTTAAACTTATATTTGTTTTAAGGAAATAAGGTTAATGCAAGAAAAAATTGTGGAACTCATAGTCTTCTTGATGCGCGAGATTAGGCAGACTAGGGACATTTCCAAAGTTGATATGTCCAAGCTGACCGAAAGCGGTTACAGCCAAACCGAAATTTCTACGGCGCTGAGCTGGATTTATGATAAAATGAACTTACGTGAGCCGTTGAAGAGAATCAAAGGTACTCGCGCAAGGTCGTACAGAATTTTTCATGAGGCTGAAAGACAGATATTCACTAAAGAAGCTCGCGGATTTTTGATTGAGATGTATGAGCTTGGTTTGATCGATTATATCGACATGGAAAATATAATTGAACGATCGCTGATGTCGGGATTTAACGTCATCGATAGGAACGAGATCAGATCCACTGTTGCGAGCGTCCTTTTTGAATATAATTCACCCGGCAAACCCGGCAGCCGCATCATGCTTAATAGTTCTGACACGATAAACTAAATTTAGGTGACTAGGTTAAGTGAACCGGTCAATTATAGACGTGATGGTGTTCCATCTTGCATTATTTTAAAATTGATAGAAACATGAAATGGCAAAAAAACTTGTAATTGTAGAATCGCCTGCGAAAGCTAAGACGATCAATAGATATTTAGGGAAAGATTTTGTAGTTGAAGCTTCGGTAGGTCATATAAAGGATTTGCCGAAGAGCAAATTGGGTGTCGATATCGAAAAAGGTTTCGAGCCTGAATACAAAACAATTCGCGGTAAAAGCGAAGTCATAAAAAAGCTGAAAGACCTTTCCGGAAAAGCAGAACTGGTCTATATCGCGACCGATCCCGACCGCGAAGGCGAGGCGATAGCACAACACATCGCAGAAGAACTCAAGCAAGATTCCAAAAAGGTGTATCGCGTTTTGTTTACGGAGATAACGCAAAGCGGCATATCCCGTGCGATGGAGAAGCCGCTCAAGATCGATTCGCATCTTGTATATGCTCAGCAGGCGCGCCGCGTCATGGACAGGCTTGTCGGGTACAAGGTTAGCCCGCTGATTTGGAAGACGGTTTATCCCGGTTTGTCGGCAGGAAGAGTTCAGTCTGTCGCGTTGAAATTAGTTTGCGAAAGAGAAGACGAAATCAAAAGTTTTTCCCCAATCGAATACTGGTCGATCCTCGGAAAATTTCAGACGGAACGGGGAGAAGAATTTGAAGCTAAGCTATATTCGATTGGCGGTAAAGATTTAAAAGATCCGCAAGGAAGCGCGAACGCAAAAGACCTTGACAAAAGATTTTACATCGAAGGCCAAGAACAAGCGGCGAAGCTTGCCAGTGAGATTCTGGCGGCGAAGTATGCGATAACCTCGATTACGCGAAAGGAGCAAAAGAGAAACCCGGCCCCTCCGTTCATCACGAGTACTTTGCAGCAAGCGGCTTCAACCCGTCTCGGGTTTTCCCCCAAGCGTACCATGATGCTTGCTCAGCAGCTCTATGAAGGCGTCGAGCTTGGACCCGAAGGAAGAGTCGGGTTGATCACTTACATGCGCACTGATTCGACGAGGATAAGCAACGAGGCAATCGAAGCGGCAAGGGATTATATCAAAAAGGAGTTCGGCGAGGAATTCTTGCCGAAGGAAGCCAGGCATTTCAAGAAGTCGAAAGCGTCACAGGACGCGCACGAAGCGATTCGCCCGACTCACATGGAGTATTTGCCTCAGGAAGTCAAAAAATATCTTCAGAGAGAAATGTTCCTGCTTTACGATCTGATCTGGAAAAGATTTATCGCTTCTCAAATGAACCCGGCAGTTTATGATCAGATTACAGTCTCAGTCGAGGGAGGCAAATTTGTCTTCAGAGCATCGGACTCGCACGTGAAGTTTGCGGGATTCCTTCAAGTGTATGACATTGCGGCGGAAGAGGCGGAGATGTCGAAGCCGGATGAGGATGATGACGAGCTTCAAAAGTTCAAACTTCCGGCGACATTGAAAGAAAATGAGCCGGTCAATCTTCAGGATGATGTTCTCCAGCGGCAGCATTTCACCAAGCCTCCTCCGCGTTACACCGAGAGCAGTCTCGTCAAAGAACTTGAGTCGCTTGGAATCGGCAGACCGAGCACATATTCTTCGATTGTTTCGACAATTGAAGACCGAGGATATGTCGAGTTGAAGGAGCGGAGATTATTTGCGGTCGCTCTTGGAATTAGCGTGAATAAAATCCTGACGGCGAATTTGCCGGAGTTTTTTGACATAAAGTTCACGGCGGCGATGGAATCGGAACTTGATGAAATTGCGGACGGGAACAAAAAATATTTAGATGTGATGAAGGAATTTTATTCGCCATTCGACGTAGCCGTGAAAAAAGTCGAAGGAAAAATAGAGGAAATAAAATCAACAGTCGATGGTGAACAGGTTGTGTGCGACATTTGCGGAGCGCCGATGGTTATAAAATGGAGCCGCCGCGGAAGATTTCTTGCCTGCAGCAGATATCCGGAATGTAAAAACACGAAGCCGATCGATGCGCACGATGACTATAACCGTCCTACCGGCGATAAGTGTCCTGATTGCGGCGGCGATCTTATTTACAAGAACAGCAGGTTCGGGAAGTTCATCGGCTGTTCGAATTATCCGACATGCAAATTCACAAAAAGCATCACAACCGGCGTCAAGTGTCCCGAATGCGGCGTAGGTGAACTTGCTCAACGCAGCACAAAAAAGAAAAGGATATTTTACGGCTGCACTAATTATCCGAAGTGCCATCATGCAACATGGGACAAGCCTGTCAACATGCCGTGTCCGCTCGGCGATTCGCCATTTTTGTTGGAGAAGTATTCGAAGTCAAAAGGCAATTATTACAAGTGCCCGAAATGTGAAAGTGAATTCTCTCCTGAAGAGGCAAACGGGTCAAGCAAGGCGGAAGTAAAAGTTGAATCAGCAGCGAAGTAAAATTTCATTTGATTCCCTTTCAAGAAAAAAGGAAGAATTCCGCTCGACGCGAGTTCAAGAACTTGTTGATTCCTTTCTCGATTATTTGAAAAAAGAAAAGGGCGCGTCGGAAAAAACGCTCACGACTTATGAACAATCTTTGAGAGAATTCAATAATTTCTTATTTGAATATGCAGGCAATGTGGGAGCGATAAATATATTGCCGCTATCTGACCAACTTTCAGAAGATGGAGTTCGCGCGTTCTTGGTCGAGCTCGATAAACGCGGCAATGATAGAAGAACTGTTCGCAAGAAACTTTCAAGCATTAGGTCCCTTGCGAAGTACTTGGTCAAATTTGAATTTATTGATCGCGACTTCACAGGTTTTATCAGTACGCCTAAGGGAGTAAAATCGATTCCCGTTTTTATAGAAGAAGATGGAATTGAAAAGATGCTCCGTGTTGTTCCGAAAGAGCCCGTGGAATATCGCGACAAGGCTATGCTCGAACTTCTTTACGGGACGGGCATGCGTGTCAGCGAACTTTGTAATTTAAATTTCATGGACATAGATTATGACAGCAGGCTTGTGAAAGTCCTCGGCAAAAGGAGAAAGCAAAGAATAATTCCGGTCGTTGACAGGGCAATCGATGCAATTAGAGATTATGCGAAGGTGAGAGACAAAATTTCCGAAAAGAGAGAGGATGAAAACGCGCTTTTCATTTCATCAAACGGCAAGAGGATAATTCCGGCCTCCATCTATCGTGTCGTTGCAAAGAGGATCGGGGAGGTTTCAAGCGTTGAGCGGAAAGGGCCTCACACGCTTCGTCATTCATTTGCCACGCATCTGTTGAACCATGGTGCAGATCTCGAAGCAGTGCGACAGCTTTTGGGCCACGAGAGCCTTTCTACGACACAGATTTACACTCATTTATCAGTTGAACAGTTAAAAAAAATCTACAAAAATTCTCATCCGCGGGCCAAATGAATTCGTAACTTGCAATTAGCTCGTGGGATGAATCAATAAATAATTCGAGGATCCCTATCTGCGGAAATCTTCGATACGCACAAAAGGAGGAATTTTATGAACATCAACATAACAGCAAGGCATTTCAAGGCGGACCCGGCTTTGAGAGCCTACGCCGAAGATAAAGTTTCAAAACTGAGCAAGTTCTTTGACGGGGTTGTTCACTGTGATGTAATATTTTTGAACGAACACTCAAAACTGAACGGCACAGATAAGATGGTCGAGATGAAACTGTCGGTTCACAATAAAGTTTTGGCGGCACAGGAAACAACTGATGATTATTTTAAGGCTGTGGACAAAGTCGTGGAGAAACTCGAAGGGCAGTTGGTGAAATTCAAGCAGAAGCTACGCCACGAATGAAGGTTGGTAAAGAGTTTTAAGTGATAGCAGTGAGTCTTATCGAACTAACGGCCGCTAAGTTTTTTCGATGTCCGGATGCAGAATTCGCCTTCGGTATTCAACCACTCTCTCGATAATCTCTTCAATATTTTCCTGAACACGTATGCGTCGGGTTGTGGTTAATGTAATAATTGTGTCGTGAGACCTTTCCATTGTCTCGATAAGATCTGCGTTAACCACAATCTCATCTCCGTTAATCTGTGTAAGTCGAATCATGGTACACTTCCTTAAATGGTAGGCGCAGCCTTGTAGGCTGCGCCCTATTGATCCAATACTGTATTGTTATCTGACGGTATTGACTAAGTCGCTCAACATATCACTGCTGGTAGTAATCACCTGGGCATTTGCTTGGTAGCCTCGTTCAGCAACGATCATGTTGGAAAGCTCTGTCGCGAGATTGACATTTGACTCTTCGAGCGAGCCGCTGACAATTTGTGTAGGAATAGCGGTGCCGGCTTCGCCGATGATTGGATCCCCCGTGCTGGCGGAGGTCGCGTATAGGTTTCCATTTTCTTGGACGAGACCGCCGGGATTATTGAATGTCGCAACCATCACTTGTCCCAGTGTCTTAGTTTGACCGTTTGAGAATTCTCCGATTATGTTTCCGTTTTGGTCTATCGATTCACTGGAGAGTATGCCAAGGCCGTAACCGTCCTGCTGGCCGGAGACAGTCGATGATGCTCCGCTCATTTGTGTCAATCCTGAAAAGCTTCCCATCGAACCGGGGTTAAGGCTAAGGCTTATCAAGTTTGCGCTGAGGTTTGCTGCGTTACCGACCGCTTCTGGATTTATCTGCAAAGTTGTCGAACCGTCGTCAAATGTGAAAGCGTTCAATGAACCATCGTTATTGAAAACTGCGGTTCCTGATCCGCCGCCTGTAATTTGCGCTGACCCGCTGACAGATGCTTTCCATGTCCATGTGTTCGGACGGGTAACGTCACGCGTGAATGTCAGCGTCACATTGTATTGATCTCCAAGCGAATCATAGATCGTTGTGGAAATGTTTTGCTGAACATCTGTTGCCGCCTGTGTTTGGCTCCAGTCTCCCGCGCTTCCGCTGAAAACTCCGTCAAATGGAATGGATGGAGTGGTTGCGTCAGTTACATCGACATTCGTAATCGCGTGTGCTGTACCGCCATCTCCGTTGATGGTTATTGCTCCTGTGTCGGGATCTATCGTTGTTCCAGTGGCATTTGTAATTTGCAAGGCACTATTAATACTAGTTGCAAGATCGCCATAAGTTGTCACTGCGCCGGTTACCGAGAGCACTCCTTCTGGAACAGAAGTGCCGTCTACTTGACCGTTGATGTCGATATCGTCGGAGTCGACAATTCCCATGCTTGCACCTAAAGCATTTCTCAGGTTTACAAGAAGATCGGAAGAAGTGGCGACATGCGAGAACTGCTGAGTAGTGACCGGGTCACCTGCTGCATCCAGCGTAGTGGGGGTTCCAGCATTCATCGCCGATTGCAATACCGGGTTTGTGCTTGTTATCTGTAGCGAGTGGTCTTCTGTTCCATCGCTATTGGCGAAACTGATGGTACCTGTTGTGGGGTCTAATGCCGCGGAAACCGGTGAATCCTGTTCCGATAAGCTGTAGTTCATTTCAGCCACAAGATCATTCAGTGTATGGAAATCGCCCTTCCCGACTCCGGAATCCGTCGTTACATAAGTATAAGTATCAGCCGTACCATCAACTGTCATGGTCAGGGTCGTTGAGTCCGGTACCATTCCGGTTACTATATGATTATTTCCGCCGCCGCCGTTCGCGGTCAAGAGTCCCTCGACATCGGTGCTTCCGTCGTCAATTGCATATACTGAATTGGATTTTAGAATAGTCCCTAAAGGTGTTTGAGAAGAATCTAAATTTCCTGTCATCTGAATATAAGTCGATGCATTTGCGGGAGATTTCTGTCCGAATGGAATCGTGATATCCTGGACTGCAGAGCCTATGGGCAAATTGCCCTGGGCATCGGCAACTTTCCCTTGAACGATTGCTCCTGTGCCAGGATCGACTAATTGTCCCGTACCATTGAACTGGAATGATCCGGCGCGGGTGTAGTATTGGTTTCCGTCCAAATTTACGATGAAGAACCCTTCGCCTTGCAGAGCAAGGTCCGTGGGTTGTCCGGTAGTCTCGAGATTCCCCTGAGCCATTGATGTGTCAGTTGATTGAACCGTCATGCCGAGCCCAACCTGGATTGGATTCGTTCCGCCGCTTAGTGCAGTAGCGCCTGTTGCGTTGCGGAGAACCTCGTTGAATGCTTCGCCGAAGTTGACGCTGCTGGATTTGAAACCGATTGTGTCAACGTTTGCGATATTGTTTGCGATCACATCCATCAATGTTTGATGGTTTGTTAGACCGGAAACAGCTGATGTGAGAGAAGCACTGAATGGCATTTTGTAACCCTCCTATGGTTTTTTGTTTAAGCGCGTCAGTCAGTCGGCGCTTAAGAGGGCTTCTCCGTCTTCCAAAGGAATACGGAGGCCAGCCCTGAGTTATTTGTTATTTGTTAAGTAAACTGCACTGTCGATGTTCGTGAAAACATTTTCATTCAGATTGTCGCCGTCAACTGCAGTAACGACAGTGCGATTTTTTATGTTGACGACGTATGCAACATTTTTCATAATTACCAGCGAATCCTGAGAGCCTTTTTGGCTCGCGCGATCAACCGCGTCGGCAAGCTGTTTAATGTCGTCACCGGACAATTGAATATTTCGAGATTCAAGGCGGCTCTGAGCATGATTTGAAAATTTTAGCCGGTCAAGTTCTCCGCGTAGAACTTCATCAAAAGATTTTCCGCTGGGCGTACCAATCTGCGGCGTTGACTTTAGTCCCTCAACTCCTCCAATCGGAACGAAAGGAACTTTTATGCCGTCAATCTCTTGTGCCATGACATCCTTTGAATTCTTTTAATTTCCGCTGCCGTCAATTTCTTCTACATCGGAGAGATCGACATCAGATCCGTTAACTATCAAGTAAGTACCGTTGGAGGTGTATTTTACGCCTGAAACGACGCCAAGCGTATAATATGCAGATGAAACTGAGTTGCCCGACGAATCGGTGGCGGTGATCGAGAATGTGTAAGTGCCTGCCTGCATGGCATTTCCCGAATCATCCTTGCCATCCCATGCCATTTTGTTGTCGCCGCTTGGCATAGCGCCGGCATCAATAGTGCGGACAACATCGCCGTTCGAATCTTTAATTGCTATTTGAACATCGGCAGCATTACTGCTCAAAGTAACACCGAGAGTCGGCTGCGTTGTGCCATCATAAACGATCGTGTTTGAATTAGCTCTAACTTCTTTGCCGATCAGCGTAGCTGCCATGGTATTAGTTACCGACTGAGTCAGCGCCAAGTTCGCGTTCGTTGAATCCTGAATGTTCGTGTTCATAGTATCCAATTCGCTCACTTGACTAAATTGGGCAAGCTGAGCAGCTAAGTCTGTGCTCTGAAGAGGATTGGTAGGATCCTGATTTTGCAGCTCGGTGATCAGCATTTGGAGAAAATCATTTTCATCAAGGGTATTAGTCGACGAAAGAGCCGAGGATACTGATGATGTAGGGGAAGTCGCGGACGATGATGGTGTCGAAGATACTGACGTTGTCGAAAGACTATTTAGCTGCATGGTTCCTCCTATATTTTTACTTCCATGGTGTTGTAGCCGAAGCTGCGCTGGGAGATGCCGTACGCTGGAGTAGATTCATCCGATTCCGAAATTGTATCCATCTTTCCAGCAAAGTTGGCACGTTGAGATTTTTTCAACTGATACTGCTGTTGTTTCGACTGAGCGTCACTGTTGGACAAGCTAACGGAAAGATGAGAGAGAGAAACGCCATTGTTCTGAAGTGTTTCTTTCATTTGAGGAATGGAAGCTTCCAAATACGCGCGTGCATCTGGAGTTTTTACATTGAACTCCGCGCTGATATCTCCATCCACGCTTGACACTTTCAGAGTAACCGAGCCGAGCGACTCCGGCTCGAGCTTCACATTTACAACGGTCTTATCTTGTTGTGTCATCAAATTCACTTCACGGATGATGGTCTGGGCTACCTGAGACGTGTTAGGATTTGAAACGTCTTCGCTGCTTGTTGAATGTGTAATGTCAGAAATGATCTGTTTAAATTGGACATCAGTTTGGGAATCATTTGAAACATTGGCGTAAGCATCTGTTGCATTATGTCTCAAAAGATCAGCAAGCCCATTTCCCGAATCGGCTGAACCATCTTTGCTGTTTTCCAGGAAAATTTTTGTGTCGAGTTTATCCTGAACTGGAACGCTATTTGTGTTGTTGGTAGAAACTTTGTTCACTTCTGCGGAATTGGCAGCAAGCTGAGACGCGGAAGCTGAACCGCTCGCCGAATCTTTCGCGCCTGATTGAGTAGTCAAAGATGCACCCACATATTGGGGCTCGGGAAGATTTTGCGCTGTAAGGATTTTTTCGAAAACATTCTGAGTTAATTGATTCCCGGTTGTAGACGGCTGACTGTCTGTCCGTATGATATCTGGACGGACGGACTGCTGACTCTGCGAAACCTCGTCAACTTGAATTTTTCCCAGAGTTGACACGACTGAAAGAGGCTGAGCGGTACTATCGGAGAATTTTTGTGAGAGATCGCTTTGCGCATTATCACTCACAGCCTTTGATACAGTGTTTGGAAGAGACGATAATATTTTCTCAACTTCACTTGAAAAATTATTATCACTAATGTCAGTTGACGAGCCTGATAACAGTTTTAAGATGGCTGCTTTTGCAGCAGAAATTTCGTTAGTCTGTCCAGTGTCCGGTATTTCTGATTGAATCGTACCCAGAGTTGACGTGGCTGAAAGAGGCTGAGCAGTGCTATCGGGGAGCTTTTGCGAGAGATCGCTTTGTGCATTACCATTCACAGCCTTTGATATGGTACTTGGAAGAGAAGATAAAATTTTCTCAACTTCATCTGAAAGATTCTTGTCGCCGGAGCCTGCCGACAAGTCGGACAACAGTTTTAAGATGGTTGCTTTTGCAGCAGAAAGCTTGCCGGCCTGTTCGGTGTTTGGTATTTCTGATTTTGTGGACATCGGCCCAATGTTGTCATTTGTGACCATGAGATTATTTTGAGACGAGGAGCTTTCGTTCGTGGAATGCTGAGAAGTTGTGGGAATATCTGATAACTGAAGATTCATCACCGAATTGTTGGTAGCACTTGCAACGAAATTATCTGCGATTTGTATTATACCTAAAGTGGGTGAACCGATAAGCCATTCAAGTGATGATGGTTTCGTCTTAGTGGCTGTGGATTGCTGTGGTATGACGTCCGCTGTATCCACT
>JBAPNE010000036.1:0-23793 GCA_049278975.1 Candidatus Kryptoniota bacterium | reverse complement strand
GGAATACAGATTCGGCAAATCATGGGGAGGACAAGCCGCCAGAGTGATCTCGGCAATCGCAGTGATCGTCTCAACAATAGGAATGCTAACTTATCTGATGAAGGCTCTTGGCCTATTCATAGCGATGTTTGTACCATTCTCACCAGCACAATGCGTGCTGGTGATGGTGCTTATTGCGGCTTTATACACTGCGGTTTCCGGATTCTTCGGAGTTGTATATACAGATCTGTTTCAATCTCTTATAGTAATTTCAGCAATTATCTTCATCTCGGTGATAGCAGTTGACAAGATTGCGGGCGCAGGAAATATTGCTGCCATGGCAGTCAATGTTACTGGCAACGACCAATGGGCGAATTCCTCGTTGCCGTTGACTGTTACGATGCCACGAGAATATGGTGCGTACCAGGACCTGTTGATACTGGCAATATTCTACTTCCTGCGCAATATGCTGGTAGGAATATCCTCGGCGGGCGCCGATCCGAGATACTTTGGAGCAAGAAACGAAAGAGAGTGTGGTACGTTGACGTTCTTATGGACATCTCTAATGATGTTCAGATGGTTAATGATGATGGGATTTGCCGTCCTGGGAATCATCCTGGTACACGATGCCTTTCCGGATCAATCCGTCCTCATTGCCGCTGCAGATTACATAAAGATGCACTTTCACAACATATCAAGAGCCGATTGGCCCGACTTAATCTCCAATATTATGAACAACCCGGCGCATTTCCGTCCAGACTTCATTGGAGGACTCAGAGGACTCCTGCAAAATGACTGGCAATCGAAACTATCGTTGCTGAGTTATGATGGAACGGTTAATCCGGAAAAAATTGTCCCTGCCGTAATTCTAATCGATTTACCAGCCGGTGCACGAGGCTTCCTTTTAATAGCCTTTGTCGCGGCTGCTTTTTCTTCTTTCAACTCAAGCGCGAACTCTGCAGCGGCTTATTTCACGCGAGACCTCTATCAGCGTTTTTTTCACTCAACGGCCAAGACCAAGGAGCTAATTGGAGTATCTTATCTTTTCATTTGCAGTATGGCTTTGATAGCTTACATTTTTGCATATGATTTCCGGAGCATTACACAAATCTGGGGATGGATTGCAATGGGATTGGGCGGTGGGCTGGCAATTCCTGCCGTATTAAAATTTTATTGGTGGCGTTATAACGGAGGAGGCTTCGCAATAGGCACTTCGGTTGGTATCATTGCTTCAATTGCGGAGATATCGCTCTTCCCGCATTTACTGGAATGGCAACAGTTCGTCCTAGTCGCAAGCATATCTTTGGTAGCAACTATTGTCGGCACGTTGCTGACTTCTCCGGTGGAAGATGATGTCGCTTTCAACTTCTATAGAACTACAAGACCATTTGGATTCTGGCAACCCTTTAAGACAAGACTAGATCCCGGCATCAGGAAGGCCATGGAGCGGGAACATAGAAATGATTTGACGGCCATCCCCTTCACGTTGGGATGGCAAATATCTCTTTTCCTACTCCCGATGCAGTTAATGATTGGAAACTACCGACAATCATATTTTACACTTGGCGTTTTTCTATTTTGCATTACTGGAATGTACTTCTTTTGGTACCGGAATTTGCCTCCTGGAGAAAGCTCTGGAAAAATCGTCCAACAGAAGCCGGTTTATGAGCAAATCACCGAGGACAGCATAAATAATCCGTCAAGCTGAGTTTCTATGTAATTGCTAAATCTTCCAGAATCAACGGCAAGTTGAGTGTTTGGTTGAAAATGGAGTGAAGACTAAATGGAAAAGAAAAAAAACAAGAAGAAATACGAGCTATTAACCGAGCAATTGATCGACCTCATAAAGAAGGATAACCTGAAACAAAACGACAGGCTGCCGACTGTGAGAGAGATGATAAAAAGATGGAATTTTAGTTATGCCACCGTGCATAGAACTCTCATCGAGATGGAAAACAAAGGGCTCATAACCAGACAACAAGGCAAAGGCATGTATGTCGACAGGCTCGATGTCAAGCCGGCAGACAAACAAGTCGCTCTCATAATACCGAGTGATTTCAGTGGGTTCAGGATATTCATCGATATTCTAACAGGTGTAAGGACCGCTCTTGAGAAGAAAAAAATCAGTCTCCTGATCTCTATCTCAAACATGAGTCATGAGAAGGAAAAGGTGACAATCGAAAGACTCATTTCAAGGAATGTGGACGGAATGATAATATTTCTGGAAGATCATTATAGGCATGATTACTCGCACATAGCAAGACTTAAGGAAGATAATTTCCCGTTTGTTTTGATCGACCGATTCATTCCAGAGCTGGATACCGATTACGTTGTGGTTCACAACAGAGTTGCAATGTATAGAATTTGTTCATACCTCAAATACAACATGTGCTGCGATAAGATCGTCTTCGTGCCGGACACTGATTCCCCGGAAAATATTTCCTCATCCGAGGAAAAGTTGGCTGGATTCATGGAGTCCATCAACATTTTGTATGGCGAAGAAAACGGAACAGTTCTCTGTCTTGACGATCTGGTCCCAAGGTTGAATGAGATGAGCAAGACATCCAAGAATATCGGGGTATGCATGCACCATGATGGCCTGATCACAATACTGCACCGGCGTCTTCAGGAGCAGGACATGATGCTCCCTACGAACTGTCATCTGTTCGGATACAATAATAGCTTTGAGACACCGCTCTATCCTACTGTTGAGCAATTCAATGAAAAAGTAGGGATGAAGGCTGCGGAGATATTGATTGAAAAAATGAATGATCCCGACAAGAAAACCGTGCAGGTCAGAGTCGAACCAAAACTAATTCTACCAGACAAAATTGGTGGCTTCTATATGGAGGATTAATCGTTAAAAGGATTGTTGAATCGTCTATTCATTCAACAAGCTTAATCTTCAAGATCCACATTGCATAGTGGACACTATTTCTTTGACGATAAAAACTCCAGCCGAGATCAGGGAGCACTTTACAAAAAATGTATCGTGTAAGGCTGATTACTTTTTTCCCTTTTGGGTCGAAGCCTTTGATTTCTCATTTTGCGACCCCACTCGAGAACGGTTAGTCTTGTTTCCTTTTACTTTATATAATATCGCAAAGTGGTCATAACATTTGATCATCATGTTTGATGCTTACTTTGTCATCGAATATGGCATTGATTTTTCAGAAACAGCCCATGCTTTATTAGGTTCAGAAGACATAATGAATTTCAAATCTCCTCCTGCCATAATCTCGCTATGCGTGATGTAGCATCTCTCGATGCTCCTACCATTCAGTAAAACTTTCTCGATGTAGATATTTTTGTCGGATAAATTCTCAGCTCGCATCGTAAATGTCTTGCCATTCTCTAAATTTATTTTTGCCTCATCGACACATGGGCTCCCGATAACATATTGATTGCTGCCCGGCGTTACAGGATAGAAACCCATCGCGGTGAAAATATACCACGCCGACATCTGACCGCAATCATCGTTGCCGCAGAGACCGTCCGGCGTGCTTTTGTATTTGGACTCAACTATCTCGTGAATTCTCTCCTGAGTTTTCCATGGTTCACCGGCATAGCAGTACATATACGCAATCTGATGGCTCGGCTCATTCCCCTGGTCATAATCTCCCACCATGCCGACCTCAGACACGTCCTCACTTTCCTTGAAATACTTTTCCGGAAGCTTCATCGTAAAAAGCGTGTCGAGCCAAGAGACGAGCCTATTATTTCCGCCTAATAACTGAATGAAGCCGTGTATATCCTGCGGAACGTACAGTGAGTAATTCCAGGCATTTCCTTCGATGTATCCCTGGTTCACACTGCTCAGTGGATCGAAAGGAATTTTCCAGCTGCCGTCTGAATTTTTCGCTCTCATGAACCCGGTTTTCTCATCGAAAATATTTTTATAATATCCTGCCCGCTTCCAAAATTCATTGGCGATTTTTTTGTTCCCGAGTTTTTCTGCAAACCTGTAGATTGTCCAATCGTCATTTGCGTATTCGAGCGTCTTGTAAGCTGAATTGGAATTCATATCCTCAGGCACATAACCATACTTCTTATAATAACCGATGCCGTCGTAGCTGTCATGGTTCGCACTGGCTACCACTGCCTTCAATGCTTTATTCACGTCAAATCCGCGGATGCCCTTCATATATGCATCGATAATTACTGGCACGGCATGATAACCTATCATGCACCAGTTTTCATTCGCCCAGTGTGACCACACAGGAAGAACATGCTCGGCGCTTTGCTCATAATGTGCAAGCATGGAGTTCACAATGTCGCCGGTTCGTTTGCGCTCTATGATTGTGTATAACGGATGGAGTGCTCGGTAAGTATCCCATAACGAAAAAATTGTGTAATCGGTAAACTTCTTTGATTGATGAAGGTTCTGGTCCAGGCCTCTGTACTGACCATCAACATCAGAGAATACCACCGGGTTAAGAAAACACCTGTAAAGTGAAGTATAGAAATTCGTTTTCATGCCTTCACTTGCGTTGACGGTAATTTTCGACAGCTCCCTATTCCATTTTTCTTTCGCCTCATCTTTAACTTTATCGAAATCCCATCCTTTTATCTCGACTCTAAGGTTCTTCAACGCCCCTTCCATGCTTACTCCGGAGATTGCAAACTTAATAAGAATTGCTTCGTCTTTTTTTGTGATAAAATTAAAATATGCTTTCACATTGCGTCCCGCTCTCTCGGGAAAATTCTCGTCCTGGTTCCATTTTCTCCAGAAGCCTCTATATAATAATTTCTCGTCGTCTCTTAGACCGTAAGATTTGAACGATTTGGAAAACACCATAGCAAAATAAATATATCTAGTTCTTGCCCACCCGTCCGTTTGCATGTAGCCTGTCACTAAGGTGTCATTTTCCACTCTGATAAAATCCCACACTATTTTTCCATCATAGTTATAAATACCTGAAGTCATATCGAGAATGACATGCGCATCGTTCGATTGCGGAAATATATACTTGTGAAATCCAACCCTTTCTGTTGTCGTCAGCTCCGCTCTGATACTATAATCATCCAGCGTAACGGCGTAATATCCTGGATGCGCTACTTCATTTGCATGGGAAAATCTCGATCGATATCCGCTGCCGGGGATGTCTTTTGTTCCCGGATTCAATTTAAGCTCACCAACTGTGGGCATAATTAAAAGATCTCCAAGATCAGAATGTCCTGTGCCATTAAAGTGCGTGTGACTGAAACCTACTATTGTTTTGTCATCGAACTGATATCCTGCACAATAGCTGTACACTTCAGGGTCATAACCGTTTCCATAGTTATACATTATCGTATCGGTTTCAGGACTAAGTTGCACCATTCCAAACGGGACTGCGGCTCCCGGGAATGTGTGCCCCGATTCTTCGGTGCCAATCAATGGATTGACATAATCGTACGGTGTTTTCTTGTCTTGTCCGAACGCAAGAGTTGCACAAAAAATAAAAAGAAAAGTGTAAATAGGCACATGTCTCATGATCTTCATCCTCCTAGTTTAAGAATCTCTCCGCTCCTTAGACTGGCTCCGCGATCGGCGCCTATCGTCGACGTTAAATCTCTATTTATAGGGTTGCCCCAAATTATTGAAAATCACATCATCCGAATCGAGTCCAGTAGGTGGAGCGAATAGTAAATACAAATATTTCAGGGCTTCTGCAAGGAAGTAACTCGGCATTCCATCCAACTTCTTGTGAGTCATCACGCTTTTTAGTTGGACATATCCATCTTCTGTACGGCAATATTTCTTAATGTCTTCTTCCCATCACAACGTAAAGGGGATCTTTGGTATAGTGATAAAGATAATAATCTTGCGCAAGCAAATGCAGGCCTGGTAATGTTTACGAGTCTGGAGCAGTGCAACCGAGAGACGAGATAGCGGTGCCTGTCAAATCCACCTGCGTAACAATAATTCAATTGCCTGTAATCTCTTCGAGATAGGTCCCCGCGGTATCCTCGCTTGCTTGTGTGACAATATAATAATGGAAGGAGCGCTTCCTCCCAAGTACTCCTAAACTCGAACTTGAAAATGAGCAAACGATGTTCGGCGAAGATTGCTTCTTCGAGAACGTACACTTATATTTTGTTGAAGTGTGAAACAAGATGGCACATCGGGAATGATATCAAGTGGGAAATCTAAAAGTCGCGAGCAAACGTTACGCTCGCAAATGGCATTCTTGCTGCGGAAACGTTATTCGCGTGTGGAAGGATGATTATAGTTAGGCAACGTTTTTATGCGTAGAGAAGATAGAGCTATATCTCAACAGGAGGCGATGGCAATATTACAAAAGGCCGAGTACGGTATTCTATCAATTGCATCTCCTGATAGTGAACCTTATGGTGTACCACTGAATTATTGTGTCATGAACGACGTAATATATTTTCATTGTGCTGATGAAGGGAAAAAATTGGATATTTTGTCACGCAATAATTCTATTTCATTTTGTGCTATCGGCGCGACCAAAGTCTTGCCGGAAAAGTTTGGGATGGAATATGAAAGTGCGATCATATCGGGCAAAGCTGAAGAAGTTACAGGAAGCGAGAAACAATCGGCGCTTGAAAGCATGATACAGAAATATTCTCCACACTTCTATAATGAGGGACTCGAATACATTAAGACTAACATAGCAAAAACGAGAGTTTACAAAATAACCATTCAATCAATTACAGGTAAAGCTCGCAGATAACGCGCCATTCCCCAATCTCAAGAAATGAGCCCGCGAAAAACCGCGAGATAAATTCTATTCGTATCTTAAAGACTCGATTGGATCAACGCTCGCGGCTTTGTATGCCGGGTAAACTCCAAACGTGATTCCGACAAGCGAGCAAACCACGAGTCCGATTATCGCCCAATCGACCGGGAATGCCGCCTGCAAGTGCAACGCGATTGCCGCTAAGTTTCCTCCGAGCAAACCAAGAAGAATCCCAACCACTCCTCCAACCTCGCTAAGGACAATCGCTTCTAACAGAAACTGGATCAAAATGTTTCGCTTGGTCGCGCCTACAGACTTTCTGACGCCGATCTCTCTTGTGCGTTCGGTGACGCCGACAAGCATGATATTCATAATGCCGACCCCGGCCGCAAGAAGTGCGATTGCACTTACAGCTATTGCTCCGATCTTCACGTAAAGAGTAATCTTATCGAATTGCCCTACCAAGGATGCATTCGAAATAATATCAAAGTCGTCGTCCTTCCCCGGCGGAACCTGCCGGATCGTGCGCAATATTCCTTCGGACTGTTCCTGAGCCTGATCAAACGCATCCTGGCTTTTTGCCTGGACGTAGATGTTCATACTCCTCTGTGCTTTTCCGTATCTCGCGAAGAAAGCCGTGATTGGTATCTCCATGAAGTATTGCTGGCCTATCATGTTCCCCTGGTCTTCGATGACCCCGACCACGATGTATCCGATACCGTCCACAACCACCTGCGCCCCGATCGGATCAGAGTGGACAAAAAGCGCTTTTGCCAGATTCGGATCGAGTACGCAAACGAGGGCGCCCGTTTCAAGATCGTTTTCACCCACCGATCTACCTTCGGCCATAACCTCGTTGCGTGCCGCAGAAATATCGGGAGTGATTCCCATCAGGTTCACATTCGGATTCGTTTTCTGGTCGCGATATTGAACGATCTTCCCGAAAGTGTAAGCAAGGACTCCAACGCTCTTTGCGAGGGTGGCCCGCTCCTTTAATTCCGCAGCCTGCTCATACGTTATGTCTTTTCGATTCCTGTATTTATCCCAATCGGTAAAGAAAGCCGGATATTTTCGAATCATAAAAGTACTTGATCCCATGGAATTCAACTTGGATACCACGTAATTCTGAAGGACGGTCATGGCAGTGTTGACTGCAATGATCGAGAAAACACCCACCACGATCCCAAGTAATGTAAGGCTGGAACGAAGCTTATTGGCGCGAATAGCAAAGATCGCCATTGCAAAACTTTCGCTCCATTCGGAAAGGATAAAACTCTTGTTCATAATTTTTAATTCATCGTTTAAAATTCATTGCCAAAAATTTTCCTGTCATTCATACCGAAGCGCGTCCACCGGATCGAGCTTCGATGCCCTGAGCGCAGGTACGATTCCTGAAATGACACCTACCACAAGCGATATCAAAATCCCCGTGATCGCAAGCGATATGGGCATTGATGTCGCCAAGAATTTATCAACAAGCATGCTTAATGGGTATGATGCTGCGAGTCCGGCAAGTCCGCCCACCAAACAAATGAGCACGGCCTCCAGCAGAAATTGTACCAGGATTGTGCGCCTCGGTGCGCCAAGAGCTTTTCTGATACCGATCTCCTTTGTCCGCTCTGTCACGCTTACGAACATTATATTCATTATGCCGATGCCGCCGACAAAAAGAGAAAGCGCAGTGACAAAAATACCGATGGCTCCCACATACACAATCATCTGGTCGAATGCGTTCGTGAATTGATCCTGTTGGTTGATTGAGAAATCATCTTCCTGGTATGGAGCCAGACCTCTTATCTTCCTCATCAAACCCCGCAGCTCTTCTTTTGCATTATCCAGATCCTTCCCGTTGGAGGCACGGACGTCGATCGTCGCTGAATAGCGAGTCCCGTAAATATCCTGGAACTGGCCGATCGGAATGAATACAATGTTGTCAAGACTGAACATTCCGAGAAAACTTCCGAGCTTACTCCTGACACCTATGACTCGAAACGGTAAATTGTTAATCTTGACCGTCTCCCCTATTGGATCTCTATTTGGGAATAGAGCATCGGCAACGTCTCCTCCTATGACTGCCAAAGGCATATTGCCGCGATCTTCCTCAAGTGTGAAGAACCTTCCTTCATCGAGACTCATATCGGTCACATCAGGGTATGATGCAGTAGTTCCATCGATGTCGACATTGTTCGCCACCTTATCTCTAAATTTAACAATTCCGTTTCGATCAGCTTCCGGCGCAACGGCTGCAGCCAGCGTGGCTTCGTCCTGAATTCTTTCGGCATAATCAGCTTTTAGGTCCTTGCGATTTCGATATTTCCACCATTCGCCGCCGCTAAAACCCCATTGCCATTTGTCAACGTACAAAACATCGGCTCCTAAAATTGAAAAGCTCTTGTCGAACGAATTTGTGAGGCCTGTTATTGCGGCACCCATAAGCGTTACGGCCACGATCCCTATGAAAATACTGATCATGGTCAACGCTGCTCTGATCTTATTGGCCATCAACGCGGCAAATGAGAGTTTCAGTCCCTCCTGGAGCTCGTTGAGAAATGTCATTACTGTACTTTCTCTGCCTCGTGAATAGCGTGAACCTTGCCGTTCTTTTCCAGCGGCAAATCGCTTTCTATCATACCGTCTCTAATTCTAATTATCCTCTTGGAATGCTCGGCAATATATTCTTCATGGGTGACAAGAATTATCGTGATTCCTTTATTATGCAACTCTTCCAGGAATACCATTATCTCGTCGCCGGTTTTGGAATCTAAGTTTCCGGTTGGTTCGTCAGCAAGGATAATTGACGGATTATTTATAAGTGCACGTGCAATTGCAACACGCTGGCGCTGTCCACCTGAAAGTTCGTTCGGCTTATGATGGACGCGGTCACTGAGTCCGACCATCTCCAATGTTTTCCTCGCACGATCTTTTCTGTCACCTGCCGGAACGCCGCTATAAATCAAAGGAAGCTCAACGTTGTGCAGCGCATCGGAGCGGGGAATCAAATTAAAAGTCTGAAATACAAATCCGATTCCCTTGTTGCGAATCTTTGCAAGCTCGTTGTCATCCATGTCGCTTACGTTTACACCGTCAAATAAATATTTTCCGCTCGTCGGCGTATCGAGGCAGCCGAGAATGTTCATAAGCGTAGTTTTGCCGGAGCCGGACGGTCCCATTATCGCGACGTATTCGCCTTTCCTGATAGTAAGATTTATGTCCTTAAGGGCTTGAACTTGAACTTCTGCGCCCATGTCATAAACTTTATTTACCTTGACGAGTTCGATGACGTTTCCCGCGGTGGCGGGATCATGCTTTACTTCCAACATCTTTATCCTCCGATCGCCGTTGTCGCCACGGACTTATTGTTATCTACTCTAACTTTCGAACCGTCATTAAGTTCCCGGCTAATAGCGACGAAATTTCCGCTCACGACTTCCTCTCCGCCTTTGAGACCGGAAGTAATCTCGACATAATTTTCGTCGGCTATTCCGCGCTTCACCGTGAGTGTTTTCGCGACACCATTATTGACAACAAACACAACCTCGCTGGTGGTTTCCCGTTTGTTGTTTTGCTTATTGTTATTCGCGTTAGAGACTTCGGTTGATTGGGACTCCGACACTTTCGGCAATCTAACTGTAACACTCTGGATCGGCACCGACAAGACATCATGATGGGTTGCAGTTTGTATATCGGCGGTAACTGACATATCCGGTTTCAAATCGGCATCCCACTCGATGATTCTTATTTTCACCAAAAAATTAGTAACCTGATCTTGAGTGCCTGCCCCTGTTGTTGTTCCGGATGATGCAATCTGATAAACAACTCCTTTTATTTTCTTGTTGGGAAATGCATCGACAGAAAGTATTGCGGTGTCTCCGACGGCGACGAGGACCACATCGTTCTCATCTACGTTGACCTGAGCTTCCATGCTATTCATGTCCGCGATGTCCATGATCTCCGTACCGGCCATCATGCTCGTCCCGACAACTCGCTCGCCAAGCTTGGAATTCAGCACGCTGACGATTCCATCCAACGGCGAAACGATGGTGGTTTTACTGAGAAGGTCCTGCGCCTGATCAAGCTGCGCTTGAGCCGAAGCAACATTCGCCTTTGCTGATTCAAAGGTTGCCCTGTTGACATCGTATTGAGTCTTCGCTGCTTCGAGATCCTGATCGCTCATTAAATGTTTCTTATAAAGCTCCTGATCGCGCTTATACACCGATGTAGAATTGTCCAGGTTCGCCTTCGCTAAATCCTGCTGGCCAATCGCTGATTGCAAACCTGCTTGACTCTGTTGGACCTGAGCGATGTAAGTATCTGGACGTATTTTCACAATCACCTGCCCCTTTGCTACCTTCTGACCTTCAACAACGGGAAGCTGGACGATCTCGCCACTCACCTCCGGACTGATTTTCACCAACACTTTAGGTTCGACATCGCCGGAGGCTGTGACGACTTGGGTAATCGTTCTTCGTGCAACTTTTTCGGTCTGTATCACGATAACCGGTTCTTTTCTTCCGCCAATGATAATTGCCGCCACGAGAATCACTACAAGCAACCCCGCCCCTGACAATATGAATATCTTTTTTTTCTTTTTGTTCGTTGCCATTTGTATGCCTCTTTCCCTTTTAACCTTTCACCCTTAATAATTTATTTTCCCTATAGCAAATTCTATTTGCTGCTTTGCCTGAATATACGAATAAGCAGCGATAACCTGATTTGACAATGCCTGCGTATATTGAGCATTCGCCGTTAACACATCCAACAATGTAGCACCGCCGATTCTAAATTTTTCTTGAGCGGTTTCGAGATTTATTTTCCCAGAAGCGACCTGGTTCACACCAGCTTCGTATTGCTTTTCGGAGGCGTGGAGATTTAGCAATGCCTGATAAACATCGAGCTGCACCTGTCTGCGAGTTGCATCGAGAGTTTGCTCCGAAGACTTTACCGCAACATCAGCCACTTGAATATCGGCTTGAGTTTGAAAACCATTGAATATCGGCAATGAAAATGTCACCCCTCCATAGAAAGTCTTGTTTTGATCTATTTGATTCGTCTCGGGGCCGTTTATGCCGTACTGAGCAAATGCACTTATCGTGGGCGAATACTCGGCGTCTGCAACACCACGAGAGGATTTAGATGCGTTTAAACTCTGGATGGCTGCCTGATAATCCGGACGTGCTTCGAGTGCCTCATCGAGAAGCTGGGCGGACTGATTGAATTGCTGATCCACCTTGGTAAACTCCGTCGTGTCGATTTCAGTCTTCACAGTAGAATCTACAAATGCAATAGTGTCTGTCACTGGTACGCCGAGAAAAAATTTGAGAGAAGCCTGTGCTTGATCATACGTGTTCTGTGCCTGAACAAGCGAATATTCGTCGGCGCTCACAACCGCCTGCTGTTGATAAACATCCGCCAAGGAGGACGAACCGACCGTGTTCTGCTCTTTTATAGTCTCCAACTGCTGTTGATCTCTTTTCAAATTGTCTTCGCTTATTCGCAGCTGATCTCTTGCGTTAAACACGGCGAGATAGTTTTGGGTCGCCTGATAAACAGCAGTCTGCTTCGAACGTTGATAGCTTAGATCAGCGGATTGCCCCGAAGACACTGCCGAGTTAATCGCCGCATAATTTGCGAAACCATTAAACAAAGTGTAACCTGCGTTGACACCAGCTTGGTATTGTCTGTTTATGGTGGTTCCTCCTGACGTTTGTATCACAATTCCATCAAAACTCCGCGTACCAACTGGGGATTCCTGATCGGTATATCCAAACTGTCCGCTCGCGCTCAATGTCGGCAGCAAACCACCGTAAGCGCTGAGAACTTTTGCGTTCTGACTCTCCGCTTGATATTGCGATTGCAAGACGGTCGTGTTTTTTGCTAAAGCAATCTTAATGCAATCTTGAAGCGATAATTGTTTAGCTGTGTTATTATCCTGTGCGAATGCAACTGATGTGACAACAAAAAAAGCGCTAACAATTACTAATTTCCTTATCATCTTACAACTCCTAAGAATTTGAAATATCATTGCTTAAAAATTTGCCTCCGTTAATTAGACGAATAACTAGATAAATTGTTTCAATTTCCGGAAAGCGTTTTTGCTTGGTGCAGCTTAAGAAATTCCACGGCGGCATCATGGTCGTTCGGTATTAATCCGTCAAGCACGGCGCTCTCCACAGCTTTCTTTAAGATGCCAACTTCCTTGCCAGGCTTGATCTTGAAAATGGCCATTATTTCATTTCCATCGACGGGAGGTTTCCAATTTCGAATCTTATCTTTAGCCTCAACTTCTTTCGCGCGCTCCTCGACGGAATCGTAATTGCGCGAATATTCTTCAATCAGTTCTCTGTTTTTACTCGTTATATCTGCGCGGCAGAGCTTCATTAGATCATCAAAATCGTTTCCGGCGTCAAAAAGGAGTCTTCTCACCGCTGAATCCGTTACTCCATCGACCGCGAGCGACATGGGCCGCAAGTGGAGGCGAACAAGTTTTTCGACGTATGAATATTTATCCATCGGCATCTTCATGCGTTGGAAAATTTTTTTCATCTTTCGCGCCCCGATATCATCATGGCCATGGAATGTCCAGCCAATGCCTTCGATAAATTTTTTTGTCTCGGGTTTTGCAATGTCGTGGACTAATCCGGTGAAACGCAGCCAAACGTTATCGGAAACTCGCGCGAGCTTATCCACAACGCTCATGGTATGGAGAAAAACATCCTTATGATGGTGATCCTGTCTTTGTTCGACTCCGGGCATGTCACTGATCTCTTTAAACACAATCTTCATTACGCCCGTATCCTGCATAAGTTTTAGACCTAAGGACGGACGAGAGGCAATTAGTAATTTAATGAATTCGTCAGTAATTCTTTCCTGAGAAACAATTGTGAGCCTATCCTTCATTTTCACGACAGCATCATGGACACGGGAAGAGAGTACAAAATTAAAACGACAGGCAAAACGAATCGCACGAAGTATTCTTAACGGATCTTCATTGAACGTCTCAGCCGGATCGAGCGGCGTATCGATCGTCTTTTCGGAAAGTGCATGCACACCGTCAAAAGGATCTACTAGCTCGCCGAAATTACTCTCGGAAATTTGCGATTTGTTTAAACTTATCGCCATGGCGTTGATCGTGAAATCTCGCCGTGACAAATCTTCTTCAAGATTAGCTTCATTCACATGCGGCTTCCGAGAATTCATGTCATAGGTTTCTTTACGCGCGCCGACTATTTCCACTTTCACACCGCCAATTGTCATTTGTGTGGTTCGAAATTTTTCGAACACTACCAACGCGGCTGCGCTCAGCTTCCGCTCGACTTCTCTTGCAAACGAAATCGGGTCAGCGATTACCATTACATCAATATCTTTATTTTTCCCTCGCGAGAGATCTTCGACATCTCCGAGAATTAAATCCCGGACGTATCCACCGACGACATAGGCTTGAATCCCTAATTTATCGGCAAGCTCTCCAATTCCGAGGAGAATGGGCTCATCTATTTGGAAATTTTTATTTCGTGTCATATTCAAAACGTCGGCGGCCAAACTATTAGATCAACTTTTTGGACTACAGATGCAAAGCTTCTTTCGATTCTTCTATTTGCCTGACAATTGTGTCGGCAACTTTCAAAACTTCTAATCCTTCTTCCGGACTAACAGCAGTTGGTGTATTGTCAATTATACTCTTAACAAAAAATTCAAGCTCCATCATAAGGGAATTAACTTGCGGCGTTTCCGGTTGCTCATAGGTTATTGCTCGCGCTGCATCGCCGATACCGATCGTCCCGAGATTTATTCCAGCCGGCGTTGGCTGATCCGGTTTTATCGCTCGATAAATTTCTGCTATTCCGTCGGCAAAGTCTAATGAAATATAAGCATCTCGTTGAAAGAGCCGCATCTTCCTCATTTGCCTTTGAGAAATCCTGCTCGAAGTCAGATTTGCAACTGTACCATTCTTGAATTTGATCCTCGCATTGGCAATATCTACCGTTTCCGAGATAACTCCGACGCCGCTTGCGTCGATACCGGCCACAGGGCTTTTAACAAAATTCAAAATCAGGTCTATATCGTGTACCATCAAATCGAGAACGACTGCGACATCTGTGCCGCGCGGCTTGAATTGAGCAAGGCGGTGCGATTCGACAAACATCGGTTCTAATTTCAGGTGCGAGAGAGCGAGGACAGCCGGATTGAATCTTTCAATATGTCCGACCTGAACTTTCACTTTTTTCTCTTTCGCTAATTTGCAAATCTTCTCCGCTTCTTCAACCGTCGAAGTCATCGGCTTCTCTATGAAGCAATGCTTATCTGAATTCATCAACTTGACGGCGATTTCGTGGTGGAAACTTGTCGGAGCAACTATCGAGACTGCGTCAACCGCATTTATCATTTCTTCAAGAGAGCCAAATGGCTTTACGTTTAATTCCGCGGAAATGTTTTGCGATTTCGATTTGTCAATATCGAAAACACCGACCAAATTTGCGCTAGCCACTTGTTTGAGTAGTCGCGCATGGCTTTGGCCCAGGTGGCCAACTCCAACAACTCCGATATTTATTTTTTCATTCATTATTATTTTCACATCGTGTTACTTTAACAAAATGTACTTTCCCCCCTTCACTGTAATTCGTACTCAACAACGACTCGCATCCCGAAAATAATGTATCGACTCTGGATGTTCGTTGTGCTACGTAAATCATCTTACTTCCTGGAACGCTTATATTTTCTCTTGAAGTCTTGCCTGAGACAAAGCCTTCATCGACCACAGGAATCCATCCGGACATCGGCAGAATATTTTCTTGAACGGCAAACACCTTCTTGCCCAATTTCACTGACAATTCTTCCGGAGAAAAATTACTGACCAATTGATAATTTCGACCAGTGGACATGATGGCTGCTGCGACTTCATTCACAACCCCCGTGCGTTCAGCGCTCTCCGCAAGAACTACATCTTTTAAAAATTTATTATTTGCATATAAATCGCTAAAAAGAAAGACTACGACAAAAACGAAAACGAATGTTTCAGGCGGAACGAGCTTCAGATCCCACAAGGATGCAAAACCTTGGAGAAAAAACATAGAAAGAATTGTAGAAATAACCATGGCCACAGAATAATTCAGCGTGGATGGCTGTACCATACATAATGCACTTGACGTGATCCACAACATCAACGTGTGAAAATGTGTTTTATAAAAGTCATAACGCTTCCTAACGATCAGATAAACAATGCCAGCGATATTCAACATATTTACAACGCATAATGGTACAACGGCGACAAAATTCCATATAAGATTACTTTCACTGATCGGCACAGAAAAAATCCGTACTGACCCGGAGTATGCGGAATAGGCGAAAAGGACCGCTGCGACTCCAAAAAAACCTGCGGTTGATAAAAGAATGCGCGAAGTAATCTTCTTCCTGTCTGTTGAATTCTGAAGCAAATCGAGAATCGTAATCAAAAACATGATCACCCCGGGCAAGTTTGCTGCCATGGCGACTCCCGACAAAATTCCTGCAAAAACATATTCATTCCTATAAATTGCCGTGAGGAAAATGACTGTTATCACAACAGCAATCGCCCACGGTCCGCCGGAAACTGCGGCAATTACCGAAAACGGCGATAGGGCTGTTAAGAAAACACATAAAAAACCCCAGAAACGCTGACCCAACATGTAGTCGAGAAGCTTAGGAATTAAGACCAAGTTCAAAACTATCAATGCGAGTCCGAAAATTTTGATGATAATAATTGAATGAGGCATCAGCAATTTGTTTATCAAGCCGAAGAAATCCCAGACAACCGGGCGTGCCTCAGAAATATTCCCAAACATCTGCGAGTGGACAACATCCTGTTGAGCCACGTAGCCATAAACGGAAGACAATTCTATTCCACGAAACCGCCAGTATGTGAGAAGAGCTATTAAGATCGTCGCTCCCATCATGTAGCGGACGTATCTGTCAACTTGCGAAAAGATCATCTAACGCCCTCACTCAACCGAGTCGAATCCATTTGGCAGAAGCATCTCGGAAAGTTCCTGCACCGAATTTACCTTAACGCATTCTGTACCATCAAATCTATCCTTCGGCATGAATCCATCGTATAAAGCTGCGATGAAGTGCGTCCTCGCCGAGGCCGCAGCTTTATAGTCCGAAAGTGAATCGCCTATTAAAATTGCTTTGCCCGGCTCGACATTGAACTGGCGCAAGACGAACTCGATTCCCTCAGGGTGCGGCTTGTGATTAGTTACGTTGGAACCCGTAACGATGACATCAAATAGATTCTTCAGTCCATGATATTCAAGTGTCATATCAGTTGTATCGCTTCCTTTCCCGGTGAAGACTCCGAGATGGCTACCGGACTTTTTCAGCCTATTCAAAAGTTCCGGGATACCGGAGAAAACCACAGTTTCCCGAATGTGCGTTGCGCAATATTCGAGATAATCCTGCCAAGCGTCATCAAAATTAGCCGCACCAATCATATTCTTTATGCACACGTCCTCCGGCGGACCGAAGTAAGACATGATCTCTTTCGGGGTCAACTCAATTGACTTGTATTTTCGCATTACAAAATTGAAACTGTCGAAAATCAACTGATGGGTGTCGACAAGCGTGCCATCAAGGTCAAAAATTACCAGTGAAGATTTATTTATCACTTTTTCCTATCGATTCTTTTCCAAAATAAACTTCGAATATCTTTACAATTCTTTGGGATGCTTTGCCGTCGCCGTAAGGGTTGTGAGCACGGCTCATCTTAACATATTCCCTTGGATCTGTGAGCAAAGTGGCGACACCGTTAACAATTTTTTTCTTATCGGTGCCGACGAGTTTTACCGTCCCGGCGTCGACTGCTTCCGGACGCTCGGTAGTTTCGCGCATGACTAAAACAGGTTTGCCGAGAGATGGCGCTTCTTCCTGTACTCCGCCGGAATCAGTTAGGATCAAATACGATTTCTCCATCGCGTAGATGAACGGTTCATAATCTAAGGGCTCGAGAAGGTGGACGTTCTTGATTCCGCGCAGAATTTTGTTAACCGGCTCGCGCACGTTCGGATTGAAATGGACTGGATAGACAAAGTTTACGTCAGGATAACTTTTTGCAAGTTCGTTTATCGACTCGCAAATACTTTTGAAACCTTCCCCGAAATTTTCTCTTCGGTGTCCGGTGATTAATACGGTCTTTCTGGAAAAATCAATCCCGTCGAAAAGCTGATCAAACTTCGTATCCAACTTTTTCAGCAACTCGACGACATAGAGCAGTGCGTCTATCACCGTATTCCCGGTTACAAAAATATTTTCCTGCGGGATATTTTCTTTGAGCAAATTCTCTCTAGACCATGGCGTCGGCGCGAGATGGAGATCAGCGACAACGCTGGTTATTCTCCGGTTAATCTCCTCCGGGAACGGCGCAAATTTGTTTCTCGTTCTCAAACCTGCTTCGAGATGTGCAACTTTTGTCTTCGTGTAGAAAGCAGCGAGTGCTCCCGCGAAAGTTGTCGTCGTATCGCCTTGGACAACGACTAGTTCCGGTTTCACTTCCGCGAGGACTTGCTGAAGCTTTATGATTATCCTCGAAGTTATATCGAACAAACTCTGATCGTTTGTCATAATGTCGAGATCATAATCAGGCTTTATTTTAAATATCTTCAAAACCTGATCGAGCATCTGCCGGTGCTGAGCAGTGACGCAAATTTTCGATTCAAAATTTCCGTTTTTCTCTATTTCTTTTATTAACGGCGCCATTTTGATAGCTTCAGGACGCGTGCCGAAAATAAACAAAAATTTATTAATCATTAGTTTTCAATTTAAATTGTACCATCTTGCACACCCCTTATGCGGGGTATGCAATCAAGAATTGGATTACATATAATTTAGCTTTTTTGTCCGTGACGACCAATGGCTGGGTAATGCTCAGTTTTCTTTTTCTGTTAATAATTGAGCCTTAGTTTCCCTTTGCAATGGGTGAATGAAAATCTCAAAATAAAAGACTTACGTGTCCTTAGTCTTATTGCCCCATTTTCATTGACGCAAGTGCGTCGGCCAGCTTCCTAAAAGTGTCGTTCAAGTCCTCGGAAATAATTTTCGTATCGGCGAGCACAGTCATAAAATTAGTGTCGCCATTCCATCGTGGCACAACGTGAAAATGAACGTGTTCGGCGATGCCGGCGCCGCTTACTTTTCCGAGATTCGCACCGAAGTTAAATCCGTTTGGGTGAGAAGTCATCCGCAGCAGCTTGATCGCCAGCCGCACCTCGCCCATGACGGCTGCATTTTCTTCATCGGTCAAATCTTCGAAATTCCCTTTGTGAGCAAACGGCACAATCATCAAATGGCCGCTATTGTAAGGATAAATATTCATAATAATCGCGGAAAGATTTCCACGGTGAACTATGAGATTTTTCGCGTCATTATGCTCGGAAAACTTCTCACAAAAAACGCACTTCTCCCCGCTCCCATCGCTCTTCTCCGAAATCGACTCAATATATTTAGACCGCCAGGGCGACCATAAACGCTGCATAAAAAAAATTCTAAATTTTAGGTTGTGAATTTTGGATTATAAATTAAGAATGCCTTTTTATTCCTGTTCCACTTTATCCTTTTGTGCTTCGGCGACGACCTTCTCGGCAACTTCCTTCGGAACTTCTTCATAATGTGAAAACTTCTGCTTGAAGACACCGCGCCCCTGCGTCATGCTCCGCACCACGTTAGCATATTTGTACAATTCCTTAAGAGGAACTTGCGCGCGGATTTTTTGATTGCTTCCTTCGGTTTCCATCCCGAGAATCTTTCCGCGTCTTCCGGATATATCACCCATGATGTCACCCATGTGCTCATCCGGGACTACAACTTCTAATTCGTAGATCGGCTCGAGCAATATCGGCTTCGCTTCTTTGAATCCCTTCCTGAACGCCATTGACCCTGCGATCTTGAATGAAATTTCGTCTGAGTCAACCGTGTGATATGTACCATCAAACAAAGTCGCTTTTACATCAACCACCTTGTGTCCGGAAATAACGCCTTGAGTCATTGTATCTATAACGCCTTTCTCGACGGCTGGAATAAACCTTCCGGGAACAACTCCTCCGACTATAGCATCGACAAATTCAAATCCGCCGCCCCGTGGCATAGGCTCAAGTTTCAAGTGTACATGTCCGTATTGTCCGCGACCTCCTGATTGCTTTTTATGTTTGTACTCAGAGTCAGCTACAGCCCCTCTTATCGTCTCGCGGTAAGGTATATCGGGCTCGACCATATCAACATCAACACCATATCGCTCTTTGAGCCGCTTAGTGACAACTTGCAAATGCATTTCGCCTTGCCCGCTTAGGACCGTTTGACTTAGCTCAGGATCAACTTCTACGAGAAATGTTGGGTCTTCTTCATGAAGCGCGTGCAAACCTGAAGCAACTTTGTCCTCGTCATGCCGATTCTTTGAGACGATAGCAACGCGCATGATCGGCTCAGGGAAGTCAATTTTTTTCATAATGAGGGGAAAATTCTTATTGCTTAACGTGTTATTGGTGTGCGTATCTTTCAGCTTGACAACGGCAGCAATGTCGCCTGCAATAACTTTCGAAATTTCTTTTCGATCTTTCCCGTTCAACACATATAAAGTCCCGAGTCGCTCACTTTTCCCGTTCGCCTGATTGACAAGATCCATTCCAGGCATGACTATTCCCGAATAAACCCTGAAGAGAGAAAGCTCACCGATGTTTCGCTCGGAAATTGTTTTGAATGTAAACATGGCAGTCTCACCGCCGGGGTTGCAAGCAACCTGCACTTCTTCTTTTGAATTTCCTACTTTGTATCCGACACCTTTCGGAGCGGCATCAGGCGCCGGAGCATAGTCAGCGACAAAATCAAGAATTGAAGTTACACCGACAAGCTGCTGGCCAGCAGCGGCAAAGACTGGGAAGATTTTTCGTTCAACAATCGCTTTCTTCAAGCCGTGAAATATTTGTTCGTCCGTCAATGCGCCATTTTCAAGGAAAGCATTCAATAAACTTTCGTCCGTCTCAGAAAGCTTCTCGATCAATTCCTCGCGATATTTTTCCGCCGCTGTTTTAAGCGAGGCAGGGATTTCGTTTTCAGTGTACTTACCTTTTGCGTTGCGGTCGAATTTTAAAAGTTTCATCTTCAAAACATCTACCACGCTGTCAGTGCCAGCACCTTCGCTTGCCGGAAATTGGACAACAGCGGCATCATGGCTCAGTTTATCATGGATTTGCTCGAGTGTTTTTGCGAAGTTAGAATGTTCAGCGTCCACTTTATTGATTACGATAATTACGGCGTTCTTGTATTCTTTCGTGAAGCCCCAATCTATTTCCGTTCCAACCTCAATTCCTTCCACCGACTTGATGATGACCAACGCGATATCGGATACACGCAGAGCCGCCTTCACTTCGCCCATAAAATCCGGATAGCCGGGCGGATCAGTCAAATTAAACTTCAACTCGCGCCATTCAACATGGAGCAGCGACGTGCTGATTGAAATTTTTCTCTCGATCTCATCATGGTTATAATCGGATACCGTATTCCCTTCCGCGACAGTACCCATTCGACTCGTAACACCCGATGCATAAAGGACGGCTTCAGCAAATGCAGTTTTACCGGCACCGCCATGACCGATTAGTGCAATGTTTCTGATATTGGATGGAAGATACTCCTTCATATAATCTCCTTTTCCCGAACATGAAGTTCGAGATGCCGAACATTACAGGATGTAATTCTTGTACGGCACAAATTAGCTTTTGAGAACCCGCAGGAAAGTTCTTATTCCACTTGTAATTCCCGCAAAAAACCCTGCGGCGTCCAATATTGGATTTTCAATTTTTGATTGTACTTTTCGCTCCAGATCGACAATGTTTTCAACTGCGCCAACGAGTGAATCCAAAGCTCCCTTGACATTCGTGATTTCGCCATCAACACTTTCCGCAATCTCCCTGATCTTTCCGGTGATTACTCCTGAATTCTCCAGAAGCGGACCGGACTTCTCGGAAATTTCTCTCATTGAACTTTCAAGTTGGTTGAGAACATTTTTGGCATCCCTCATGAGAATGATCGAATAGATGCTCGCTGCCGCAACCGCAAGCAGCGCTATCGAAGCAATTACTTGAAAAAATGTCATTACGACATCTCCTAACTGTTTTTACCCCGCTCTTCCTTAAACGCGTCGGCACCCGCCTTCACCGCTGCCTTGAACTTATTTCCTTCGCCTTTTGCCTGATCAAAAACTTTTTCTGCGTCTGAAAGAAGTGTTCCAGCACGCTGCTTAGCCTGACCGAGAATTTCTTCTGAACGTTTTTTACCTTCGTTGATCATCTCTCCGGCTTTGGTTCGGGCTTGTTGAAATTGATTTTGTGCGGTCTCTTTCAGTTCATCTGTTTTTTTCTTTATATCTTTTCGAAGTTCCTTTCCGGATTTCGGTGCAAGCAACAGCGCAGTCACTGCCCCGATAACACTTCCGGCAAGAAATCCCAGCAATAAACCTTTCGTCAAACCATTTTCATCTTGTGCCATGATACACCTCCTATTATTTTTCGCGTCTCAAGTTATCAACGCGGGTAGTAAAAATCAAGAAAACAATAAACTAACCGATAGCCATCTATTTATTATAGCAACTGGCTATATGCTGATTGTCAACTCTTATTCAAAATCTCTTCGTGTCTAAGTTGACCCAGGTATTTTTGGAGATCCTCCTCGTCGAGTGTAGTGTCCTCTAATTGGCCCTGCAAATAAGCATCATAAGCGGTCATGTCAAAGTGACCATGTCCGGACAAATTGAAAGCGATTACTTCCTCTTTTCCTTCGGACTTTGCCCGAAGGGCTTCGTCGATCGCCGCGCGGATCGCATGAGAGGACTCCGGCGCGGGAATAATTCCTTCACTTTTTGCAAACTTAAGGGCGGCATCGAACACTTCATTCTGCGAATATGCAACCGCTTGAATTATTTTCTGGTTTACCAATGCGGAAATCAAAGGAGAAACTCCATGATATCTTAATCCACCCGCATGAATCGCAGGAGGAACAAAATCGTGACCGAGCGTGTGCATAGGAAGAAGCGGCGTCAAACCGGCGGTATCGCCGTAATCGTATGTGAAAACTCCTCGAGTCAAAGTGGGACAGGCGGCAGGCTCCACGGCAATCACCCGCATTTTTTTTGCGCGCGGTTTCTCCTCCAAAATCTCTCGCACAAATGGAAATGAAAATCCGCCAAAGTTCGATCCGCCACCGACGCAACCGATAATCGTGTTCGGATATTCTCCAACTTTTTCGAACTGCTTGAGCGTCTCTTCTCCAATAATTGTTTGATGAAGAAGGACATGGTTGAGAACGCTTCCCAAAGAATACTTAGTCTCAGGGTCACTCGCAGCAACTTCAACGGCTTCGCTTATTGCCATTCCCAAACTTCCCGGCGAATCAGGATATTTTTCTAATAGCTCTTTTCCGGACTTTGTCTCCTCGCTCGGGCTGGGAGTAACCTCGGCGCCCCACACTTGCATCATGATACGCCGGTAAGGCTTTTGGTCGTAGGAAGACTTCACCATGAAGACTTTACAACCCAACTGGAAATAATTGCACGCCATGGACAATGCACTTCCCCATTGTCCAGCGCCGGTCTCGGTTGAAAGACGCTTCACGCCTTCAAGCTTGTTGTAATATGCTTGTGCAATCGCGGTGTTCGGCTTGTGGCTTCCTGCTGGGCTAACTGATTCGTTCTTATAATAGATATGCGCCGGAGTTTCAAGCAATTCTTCCAGCCCGCGTGCCCTGACAAGAGGCGTCGGTCTCCATTTTAAATATACTTTTAAAACATCTTCAGGGATTTTTATAAATTGCTTTTGCGAAACCTCCTGCTCGATAAGGCTATGCGGAAAAATCGCACTAAGCTTGTCCGGGCCAATGGGCTGATTGGTCTGCGGATCGAGTGGAGGAAGCAGCTTTGTTTTCAAGTCTGCTGCGATATTGTACCACTTCTTCGGGATTTCTCTTTCAGTTAAATAAATTCGATTAGGAATTAGCTTTGATTTCATTTTATTATTATTTTACCAAAATTTTGGTTTACCTGCGTTCACCCAGGCTGTGTACCAGTATGATGCCACTTCTCTGGTTGCTATCTGCATCTGTGATTCTACCATGC
>JBAPNE010000035.1:0-14398 GCA_049278975.1 Candidatus Kryptoniota bacterium | reverse complement strand
TTGTTTGACATTGCTTCAGTCACATTGAAACAAAAGGCGTGCCACAAGAAAATATGCAAAAACGAGAACTTTTCCAGGGGATAAGGCAGTCGGGATGTATATAAAAGATACACATCGGCGAAGGATGTATAGAACACACACACTTCATGGTACACCAGCCGCGACAGATGTTAGGGAAACCATGAAAAACATTTTGAAATCATATTCTTATGAAAACCCATCCAAACTTGAGAATAGAGCAATATGGCTAACCTGTTCCTTTGACTTTCCAAAAAAGTGATCCATTATGAACTTAGCAAAAAGTATATTATATCGAATGATATAACTGTAGGCAAGAAGCGCAAAGCTGGATCGATAAAAGCGATGCTGCGAGAAACGGAATTACTAATAGCGAAGGCCAGCCAATATTTAAGAGTGCGGGACGATTAGGGATCAGAAATAGCCCGAAAAATATGGCTGATTGAAAGTCGGTCAAGCAAAGTGGTACAGGGAACCCCAATGTTACATTCAACACATGCCGGACAGAAACGGGTAAAAAAATAGGAGATGGTCTTGAGGAGATTAGAAAGAGTATGTCAAAAAAACAGGGTGCAGCGAGCATGATACTAGATATAAGGAGTTAGACCTGAAGAAATACTCACGCGAGGAGAAAATCCGGATCGTGCTTGAATGGCCGTCTGGAAAAACAACGGAGCGGGCAATTATCAAATCAGATGGATTTGTACTTCTGACCTTATGATTTTTGTCTCGCAAGAAAATAAATAGATATAAACTATTGCGACAAAAATAATATAATTGCAGGAGGAATATCGAACCTGTGCGGGTACTTGGAGTGATGTATGTTGTCGTCGGATGAGATTCACGAGAGAGTGCAAAGTACACTAATCAAACTTGTACAGGTAGATCCTAATGGATTTTGTAATTGTCGATGCTGGTACTGTCCGATAAAATACTACGATAATCCAAAAGCCTACAGACGAAGAATGACACAAGAGGAGTTTGGCTTTGTATTGGATCGGATCGATGAAGCCAAAGGGATTCTTGTCGATCCTGATCTCAATCTCATCTATACATGCCACTATAACGAAACGTTGCTCCACCCGCAGTGGTTCTCTCTTTATAAACAAATAGCAAAACGAGGATGGCGGACGGGAACGTTCACAAACGGAATGGTACTCACTCCACGGAATGTCCGGTTGCTTGAAGATCTCACTCCCAATCCTAATGAATTCGTCATCGTCAACTGTCCCGCATCGGATGCAAGCACGTGGTCGGCACTTACCGGAAAATCAGAGAAAATGTTTGGTAGGCTCTTAGAAAATATTACAGCGGTGGTCTCTTCCCCTCTTCTGGCAAAACGGACCGTTATACAAGTAAATACACTTTTTGAATCAGACGACAAAGTTCGCATAGGAAAAAATGCTCCCATGACACGAGTGGAGTTGATTGAAGGGGGATCGAACTCCATTGCGTTTTGGCAGCAGAATTTTCCGGCTCTTCGCGTTACTCCCGCTGCACTTTTTGATCGTGCTGAAACAATTCCAGATGTCTTGCTTGAAACAAATAAAGTTGTAGATCCAACAGATTGTTTGCATTCCCATGAGACCGGCGGCAGGATATTTGGGGGGCTTCATGTTGCAGCGACGGGAGATGTGTTTCTGTGCTGCAATGACTTTTACATGGAATATCGCTTTGGCAATCTGTTCGAGAAGCCTCTGATTAAAATTTGGGGGAGCGCTTCACACATTGAAGTGATTGGGAAAGCACTTCGAAACATCTGTACGCGTTGTTCGTTTGCCGGACACTCAGAAAAAAAAATTCCGCCAGAGCGGACGTTACCTCCGCCTCCATACAAAAGATGATAATATTTTTCTGGAGTTGCCTTGTGATGAAGTGTAACCGAGCGCTAAGCAACTTATGTATCGCGTATCTTCAGGGCCAAGTGGACAAATCATAGTTTTTGCAAGAGATGGTTTTTTAGACGGAATTTTTCTCCAGAAAATTCCGTCATCTATATATGACCGCCTGTCGAGTAACCGTGAAGGAGAGTTTCTGCCGCATAAGTGCTGTGCGATTCTGCGGAGAGGGAGAGATTCGAACTCTCGGTACAGTTTCCTGCACACACGCTTTCCAGGCGTGCCAGTTAAGCCACTCCTGCACCTCTCCGAAATTGCGGAAATTGTCGGTCAAGCCATGCTCGACCTGAACCACCTTTTAAAAAATTTTCTCTGCCACGAGCTTCCTTCTTATTTTCGAATTCTTCTTGATGAATCAAAATCCAAGGAGCACCACCACTTGTAAAGGTACTGCTTCCTTGATTGTGTTCCTTCGATCTCTTTCTAACATTTTCTGTCGAACCAACATATCTTTTTCGGAGTTTTTCACTCCATAAAACATAAACGTGAAACATACTTCTCTCCAAGCGTGCAAGTTTCCGCCACAGGCGGATCAGCCTCCGGCTGAAAGCCACTCCTGCACTTCTCCAAGGCGCATAAATTTAATACTCGGCGACGATGTCTCCAAAAAAAGAGTTATGCCTCCTTTTTCTCTGAACTCCTTCCTTGAACATATAAGCCGAGCAGACTATCTTCGATTTATGAGAGGAGCAGCCGCTGTTTTTACTAAAGATCTTTATAGCGAATTACGGACTCGCTATGCCCTCAATTCGCTCCTCATGTTTGTGGTGGTAACACTCGCCATCATTCTATTCTCAACCGCCGGTGAAACGGTTTCACCAAGTCTTGCGGCAGGAATCCTTTGGGTAATAATTTTCTTTGCCGCAATGAGCGGACTATCGCGCTCGTTCGTCAGCGAAGAGGAACGCGGCACGGCAATGACGCTGCAGCTCTGGGTCAAACCTTCCGCCGTGTTAATCGGCAAATTAGCTTTCAACGTACTTCTCATCTACATTCTCAACGCAATGATAATATTAGCGTACCTCCTAACGATGCCGTCGTTTGTCATCCAGACACCGTCAATTTTTTTATTGACCATTCTTATCGGAAGTTTCGGACTCGCATCCGCTTCAACTTTCATCGCGGCGATTATCTCCAAAGCTAATTCCAAAGGAACGCTGTACCCTGTTCTTTCATTTCCGATTTTGCTGCCGCTTTTAATGAGCGTGATCGACGCTACCCGGCTCTCGGTTGACGGAGCTTCACTCATCGATGCACTCGATGATTTGAAGATAATGGTTTCATACGCCGTTGTGGTCACAACAATTGCAATAGTTCTATTTGATTTTGTGTGGAGAGACTAATGAAAACGTGGATAAAAATAAGTGTGGGAATATGGATCGCCATGGTGCTCGCATTTGGTATTGCAATGCCGATCGGCGATATACCGGGACTCGGCTCCAAAGCCCGTATAATTTTTTTCCATGTCCCGATGTCATGGCTTGCCGTACTTGCATTCTTCATGTCAATGTGGTACGGTATCAGTTATTTGCGAAAGAAGGATATTAAAGACGACATCAAATCGTCGGCATCGGCAGAGCTTGGTTTCATCTTCAGTGTTCTCGCCACGATTACCGGATCAATCTGGGCAAAGTTCAACTGGGGAAGCTTCTGGAACTGGGATCCGAGAGAAACTTCAATTTTTGTCCTCCTCCTGATTTATGGCGCTTATTTTTCACTTCGCAGTGCCCTCGAAGTCGAAGAGCGGCGCGCTTCCCTTTCGGCTGTGTATTCGATCGTTGCGTTCGTGACTGTTCCATTTTTTGTTTTCATCATGCCTCGAATAATGTTCAGCCTCCATCCCGGCGGCGGAGGTTCGGCGGCTCCGATAGTGAATACGAACGGCAAGATGTACCTCGATATGAACATGCGATACGTTTTTTATGCGTCGCTTATCGGGTTCAGCGTCCTATATATCTGGTTATTTCAATTGAGATCAAAAATCGGGCTGTTGGCTTACAATAACCATATGGAGAATGAATAAATGAGTTCACTATATAATTTCCTCGATGCGCACTCGCTTTACGTAGTTCTGATAATTGTTCTTGTGATTTGGCTGGGAATTTTTATCTATCTCCTTAGGTTAGATAAGAAGGTTAATAAGTTGTATGAGAAAATTGAAGATCCTGTTCATGGGAGCGGATCCAAAAAGGAGAATATAAAGTGAAAGCAAAATATATAATTGCAGGTTTTGTGATTGTTGCGTTTATCATCTTCGGGGCAATTTCATTTTTGCAAAACAATATCGAATATGTTACCGCAAAAGCCGCCGAGAAAACTCATCGCACAGTTCAAGTAAAAGGCATCTGGGTAAAAGACATGCAAAGTTTTTATGATCCACACACGAACACATTTCATTTCTACTTGAGCGACGACGACAAAACCATTCTGCCGGTCGTGCTCGCAGGGGCAAAGCCGAACAATTTTGAAATTGCGAACGACATCGTGGCAAAAGGAAAATATGAAAATGGTACATTCTATGCCAGCGACGTTTTGACAAAGTGTCCGTCCAAATACCAGTCGAAAACCGGACCTCAATCTCCGGCGCAAACCACGAGCAGCGCAAATTACTGAATGCTGAAAAAGTAAGACCGGATATCATCCTTTCATTCTTGAAGTCGAAAAGCATAACCGTTTCAGTGCACCATAAATTAATTGAGATAAAATTATGATTGGGCGTTTATTAACATTCGCAGCTTTCGGCGGAATGCTGACTGCCGCATTTTCATATACATATAGTTTCTTCAACAAAGACGAGAAGTTTCTGAAAGTTGCTCGAATAGGATACCACGTCGGCGCAACATCCATCATCCTCACAGCCGGTTATTTCATGAACTTGCTCCTCACGCATCAATTCCAATATACTTACGTTTGGGATTATAGCTCTCTCCAACTTCCTTCCGCACTTTTGGTTTCGACTTTCTACGTCGGACAAGAAGGCAGCTTCATGCTGTGGACGATGTACACTTGCATCATCGGATTAATTTTAATGAACTATTCGAGAAAGCATCATTATGAATCGTCGGTCATGGGAATTTATTCTGCAATAGCTTCATTCTTAATTATGCTCGCCGTAGTAAAAAATCCTTTCGAGCACGTCTGGCAAACATGGCCGCAAAACGCTCAAGCCGGTTTCATCCCGGATGATGGACGAGGACTAAATCCGCTCCTACAAAATTTTTGGATTGTAATTCATCCACCGATTTTATTTCTCGGTTTCGCCTCGACCGCCGTCCCATTTGCGCACGCAATATCGGGGCTTCTGAGAAAAGATTACAAGAATTGGACCAACGTCGCCGTACCATGGACACTTTTCACATCGGCGATTCTCGGATTCGGAATTACGCTCGGCGGCTTTTGGGCTTACGAAACATTGGGCTGGGGCGGGTTCTGGGGATGGGATCCGGTCGAAAACTCTTCGTTCATTCCATGGCTTGTCGCAGTTGCGTCGGTTCATACTTTACTGGTACAGCGGCGCACCGGTGGATTCCTGAGGGCGAATTTTATAATGGGCATGCTGCCGTTTCTGCTTGTCCTCTACAGTACATTTCTCACTCGAAGCGGAGTCCTCGGCGACACCTCGGTTCATAGTTTCGAAACGCCCGGCATGTGGGTTTATATCCTTCTTGTCGCGCTGATCGGATTCTTCGTAATCCTCGGATTGACTTTGTATTTCATTCGCGTGAGGGACATCCCGAAACAAAAAATAAATTACACTCTCACTTCGCGGGAGTTTGCCCTTTTTCTCGGAGCCGCGTCGTTGGTCGTCGTCGCGGGTTTCACGTTGATCGGCACGAGCGCGCCGCTTATCTCCAATATTTTGAAGGGCCAGGCGAGCGCTATTGACACGAGTTATTATGTTAAGACAAATCTTCCTTTGGCAATCTTGATGGCAGCCATGATAGGGTTGGGACAGCTCTTCTGGTGGAAAAAATCCAACTCGCAAACTCTATTGAAAACGATCCGCGTTCCCCTTTCTGGGGCAACGATCTTGACGGCGATCGTTGTGCTCGCGGGTATGCATGACTTCGCAATGATTTTATTCTTCCTTGCGAGCTCGTTCGCTTTCTTTGTGAATCTTCAAATCGCTTACAAGATTGCGAAAGGTAATCCGAAATTCATGGGTTCGTCGCTCGCCCACATCGGTGTGTCGTTATTGTTCATCGGAATAATCGCATCGGCGCGCTACGACAAACATGTCACGCTTTCCCTTCCGCTCGGCGGATCGGCAGATGCGTTTGGATACGAGCTGACATATGTCGGGACTTCTCAGATCGACGAGGAGAAAACAGCTTATAACGTCACAGTCGATAACGGCGGCAGTACATTCAACGCGCCGCTTGTGATGTACGCAAGCTCTTACAACGGCGGCGCCATCATGCGCAATCCGTACATCTTCAGTCTCGTCAACTACGATATATTCAGCCACCCCGCATTATTGGCATTCATCGGAAAAAATATGTTGACCCGCGATCTATACCTTTCGCCGCAGGCACTTGAAGAAGAAGGCTCGTCTCGCGACGCGGCGGACGGAACCGAGCCGCAAGCCAGCCAGTATGGAATCTCTGTACCACTAAATCTAAATAGCCCGGTGAAATTAGGTAAATACACTTTGACATTCAAAGGATTCCATGTCGCCGGAGATCAGCAGCAAGCCATGGTAGCAGGCCAGGCATTCGAGCTTGGCTCGATAATAGATTTAGCTACTGCGAACGACAAGGTCGAAGAGATTACACCGACAAACAAGATCAACCCCGGTGGACAAAGTCAACTCAACACAGTGACCACGAAGTCCGGCGATCAGTTCACGATCACGGACATGCACGTTGACGACAAGACAAAGGAAGCTTCGGTTATGATAGGATATTTGCCGAGGAAGAATTCACCAGACACCGCGCTTCTGATGCAAGCGCAACGAAATGTAGGGGCGACTCACCAGCCCCAGCCCGTACTGGTTCTCGAAGCCACGATAAAGCCGTTCATCAACCTCGTTTGGGGCGGAGTGATAATAATGGTCATCGGCTTTATCGTAACATGGAGAAGGCGGAGAGAAGACTTGGCGAGAATGAACACTTAACGTATCGCAGAAAAAAGTAGCGTCGGTTTCCGACGTTAAGCTTCCCCTTTTTTCTGCTTGTTATGCGACGTTCGCGGGTATTCATTGCTCAATCATAGAGAGTTTATTATACTGTTCAAAGTGCTTGCCGAATATCTCATTTGGGTTACTGGTTTTTCAGTACCCATCCTTCTTAGCTTTGCCGTGGGGGTATTAAGTTTGAATCCTCCCGAATATTTATTTTCACGAACATGTTTTTCGCTCGGTTTTTTGATTCCTTGGATAACTATCTGCCAATGGATGTCAACGACACAACTTACAATAATACACGTAGCAATAACCACGTTAGCGGGGGTAACTTTGGGGATATTGTGGTTCATATCTATGAAATGGGTAAATGCAAAACAACGAAAATCGTTTGTAAAGCTGGATGAAATACTCTGGTATAGCAGTAGATGGGATGTGCCGAACCGAGAGAGATGGTATGATGGCAGCCTTCCCATAATGAGAGAACTCATACAGTTAAGCAATAAGGATTTACAAAGCAGATACTTTACAGCCATACAGCAAAACAGAAACCGCAATATTGAAGGAAACATATACCTTACTGGAGATGCTCTCCTCTGTCGAATAGAATTTGGAAGAAGACTCGATGAAGGCCTTGTAAAGTTTAAAGAGAAAAATGATAAACACAGTAGTCATGTTTAGTCTCCTCTCTAAGCGAATGTCGCATAACTACTGTAAGTATGACTTATGTCGTTTATTTTGCTTTTGATTGTAGTTCATTTTTGACTTGCAAAATTAATTCTTCCAGCCATGAAGTGCAAATCAGGCTTTCTATTCTTGCACAGCGACCATCGTGGCAAGGAATCCGTCCGTGACCCATGTACAGATTCTTACCGCACTATTCCAGTTTCAATCCTATATTTCTTCACAACCCACACTCCTGCCACTCCCGCATTCACCGTCGAGAACACAACATCCGAAAACCAATGTGCGTCGTAATAAATTCGAGATAGCGAAGTAAGCACGGCAAGCAGGATCCACGATCCTTGCCAGAGAAGTATTGCGTTTTTTTTCTGCTGGGACGCATCATCGCCCGGCTGAAACAGTCCAGCCATAACAATCGAAAGTGAAAACACAACCGCGACGTCGCCCGACGGGAATGAGAGATGCGCATTCGGAGTGGTTGTCCAGGGCGAAAATGTAAGATGACCATGTCCTGCTGCCGGTCTCCACCTTCCGATGATTGATTTTAAAGAGATAGTTATCGCACCCGAATAGAGATACGACTGCAATACCATCAGTCCACCAGACCGTGTCTTTTCGGAATTCAATGCCAAACCACCGATATAAAGTCCGAGGAAGATGCAAAGTGTTGGATAGCCTGTACCAAACCAATGCGCAAACTTAAATACCGCATCCAGCATCGGACCATGGATCGTAAAGAATAAATATCGCATCGGCTCATCGAAATATGCCGACACGACCACTGCAGAAAGAAAGCCGACAAACAAAATCCATTGCCCCGCTCTCCAATGCGCGGGAATGGCGTAATACTTTCCCCAATCAATGAAGAGCTTCTTAAAATCGCTGCGGAGTTTTTTCAAAGGGAGACCATTTTTCAAAAGGCACAAAGGGAAGAAACACCCCTTATCCCTCTGTGCCTATTGCAAACGTTCATTCAATTTCCCGGGGGATACGGCGGCATATAAGGCGGCAAAGGCGGAAGCTGCTTTGGAACCTTCTTGATTTCGTCTAATAAATACTTGACCGCCGCTTCCATCTGCGGATCCTGTCCTTCCATGACAAGTTTCGGAGTTTGATCGACATCAATATCCGGCTCGACGCCATGGTTCTCCATTACCCATTCGCTGTGCAAGCCGTAAACCGAGAATTCTGGCGTCGTGACATAGCCGCCATCCACAAGCGGTCGGAATCCACGAATGCCTCTAACACCGCCCCACGTTCTCTTTCCGATCAGCGGGCCCAGATTATATTTTCGGAAATAATAAGGGAAGATGTCTCCGTCGGAAGCGGAGTATTCATTTATCAAACATGCCATGTAGCCATAAAATGCCGGCGTAGGAGTTGTACCAGGTTCGCCATTACGTGACATTTCCATTCCGACAAGAATTCTTCTCAGCCTTTCGAGAAGCAGCTGATCCACGAAGCCTCCACCATTATATCGCTCGTCGATTATCAATCCCTCTTTTCGCACCTGCGGATAAAACTGCTCCACAAAAGCATTCAATCCGTCTGCCTCCATATCCGGGAGATACACGTATCCGATCTTACCGCCGGAAAGACTATCGACAAGTTCCCTGTTATGAACGATCATGTCGTTGTAGCGCAAATTTATTTCGCTCGCCATCGGATTAACTTCGACCGTCCATGCGCTTTTCGTATCCGGTCTGGAATTGATAAGCAGCGTTACCGTTGAGCCAACGGCATTTTCAAGAAGGTTGTCGATGCTGACAGGAAATTTTGCCGGTGAATTATTGATTGATAAGATGTAATCGCCTTCATGGACGTTCATTCCCGGCATCGTCAGCGGCGACCGCCTGCTCGGGTCGGTGTTAAGCCCGACCAGAATTTTATTTATCCTGTAATAGCCGCTTGATTCGTCGAGAACATAATCGGCGCCCAATAATCCTGTCTCAACTTTTTCTTTTTCGGGATAGTATCCGCCGCCCGCATAAGTGTGTGAATTCCCAAGCTCGCCGATCATCTCACCGATAATGTAAGTCAAATCATACCTGTTGTTCACGTAGGGCAAAAGCACTTCGTACTTTTTCTTGATTGCTTCCCAATCGACTCCGTTCATTTCTGGTGAATAGAAGAATTGTCTCTCGAGTCGCCATGCTTGGTCGAACATTTCGCTCCATTCTTCCCGAAAATTCACAAATTTCTTGATATTCGAAATATCTAATTTGCCGTCGCCGACTTTATGTTCGTCCGGCTTTGCGTCAATTATTCCGTAAGTACCGTCGCTTTTGTAAATTATTTTTTCACCGTTCGAAGATAAATTATATCCATCTATTGGCGAAAGCATCTCCGCATCTTTTCTTTCATCAAGGTCATAACAATGCAACGCAGCCTTCTCACCGGAAGCATTTCCGGACAATCCTGTTGTCGGTTGAGTCATGTAAAATATTTTGCTCGCCGCTTCATTCAAACCAGCGACATTGTTTGCCGGAATAGGAACCTCAACAGCCCGTGCACCGAGATTTTCGAAATCAATTTGCATATCACTTGGTTTCTGGCTTTTTGCCTCCTTCGCCTCTGTACCCGCACCTGCCTTCTCAGGCTTCGGGCTTGTCACCTTCACCTCGTCATTTTTCGGTGCAAACGGCGACGCGCTGTCTGCCTGCAAAGTCGCAATGTAAATTCCGGTCGTCTTGGTGTTGGTGAACTCCATATCGAAGTTTCCGATTACGCCGTTATATTTTCTGTCGGATAAAAATATCAAGTATTTTCCTTCCGAATCGAAAATCGGATTGTAATCGTTCGTGAAACCATTCGTCACTTCATGGATTTCTTTGTCTTGCAAAGAATAAATATTGATCGATGTAAACCCACTCTTGTGATGCTTCGCGTAAGTCACGAAGCGGCTGTCGTGAGACCATGAATAATCGGTGAACTCCCAAACCGAATCTCTGTCGATCAAAACTTTCTCTTTACTTGCAATGTCAACGTACCACAGGTTCAAGCTCGCATCCGAATACAACAATTTCTTGCTATCCGGCGACCAAACCGGCTGGTACAGATAAGCCTTGTTATCATGGGTAATTTGTATTTCGTCTGAATTTGGTTTGTCTTCGCGCAAGTAAATTCCCTCTTCACCGGTCTTGTCGGAAATGTACTCAACATATTTCCCGTCGGGCGACCATGCGGGATTTTTTTCGTCGGCGGCTGATGTATTTGTTATATTGCGCGTGTTGCCATTTTCCTTCGGCAGAGTAAAGATATCACCTCTCGCCTCAAATACTGCCCGTTCACCGTCCGGCGAAATATCAAAGCTGTTAATGTTCTTGCTCGCATCGATCCAGCTTGGCATCCCGAGCGTTTCATCGTTCGGAATTGAGATTTCAAGCTGGCGAACTTTCCCGTTCGGCAAGTCGAGCACATAAAGATAGCCGCCGTTTTCGAATACGATGGCATCCGGTCCCAGCGATGCCCAGTTGCAATCATAATCCGTGAAAGTGGTTACTTGTCTTGTTTGTTTCGAGTTCACATCGTAAGCCCAAATGTTCTCGCGATGGTTAGTATCTCGATCCGACAGAAAGTAAATCGTATTTTTGTACCACATTGGATCGGTGTCGGTTCCCTTCCAGTCGGTGATTTTCTCTTCGTCCATAGTTTTCATATCATGGATGTAAATGTCCTGCGCTAGCCCGCCGTAATATCTTTTCCACGTTCTGAAATTTCTAAAAATACGATTGTACGCAAATTTGTTTCCGTCCGGCGAGAAGCTCAGTAAGCCTCCTTTCGGAACGGGAAATTCGACCGGCATCCCGCCGCCAAGTGAGACCGTAAAAAGTTTGCCGAACCATGATGTAAACGCTTCGCTTCGTGAAAGAAACAAAACATTTTTTCCGTCCGGAGTCCATGATATGACTTCGTCGTTCGGCCCCATCCTTTCCGGGACTTCTTCAGCATCTTGTCTGAATGTTAATTGCTTTGGCTGTCCCCCTTCGCTCGGCATAACATAGACATTGAAATTGCCGTCGTATTGTCCGGTGAATGCGATCCACTTCCCATCAGGACTAAATCGGGGAAATAATTCGAGCCCCGGATCGGAAGTGAGCCGTCGTGCTGTTCCACCTTGCGAAGAAACCTCATAAATGTCCCCCGCATAGACAAACGCGACCTTGTCGTTATAAATAGTCGGAAATCTTAGGAGTCTCGCTTCGTTTGCCGCAAAGGCATGCGAGACAAACAACAGCATAACCGAAAGCAAAACAACAATTCTCTTCATGAGCATCTCCATGGTTTTGTGAAAGATACACACTGGGCCACAAATGAACAAAGGCACAAAGTGCCTCCGTTCCTCACTTTGTGCCTTTGCTTCCTTACGAATATGAAACTATTTATCAATACCTAATTACTTTTATTGAAGATACACCCGCTTCCACATCAATAAAAATTTTCTTTTTTGAATTTTCGAAATTTGTTGTCCTGTACATGCCATCATCCGATTTTGAAAAATCCGGGAATGCTTTGCTCGAGAGACTTGCTTCATCGCTGATCCGGCATCCCGCATCTTGAGGAATATAAATCTTCACCGATGAGGCTCCGGTATTCATTCTGAAGTTGGTCGTGTCGGATTTATCTCCCAACTTGATTTTCAATGAAGACGCTCCCGCTTTGATGTCAGCTGACCTTATTGCGAATTGACTCAAGTCGAAATCGGTCGAAGAGGCGCCTATGTTCATGTCCAGTTCCCAGTCGACCTTCGGATTCAGTTTAATATAAACTTTGTTCGTTGTACCCCACCATCTCCAGTGATAATTATCATTATTCCCATCAAAATTGAAATCTAATTTCTCTGTCGAGCCGTCTTTCTCCGCATCGAGTGTGTAACTTCCAATATTGGATTCCGAATTTGCTTCGAGCAATTTGTTCGTGGTGTCACTCAGATAAAACGATCCTGCTCCGGAATTCAATGAAAGAACAGCGTGCTGCACGTTTTTCTCAAAATCCTGGCTGAATTCCTGATGATGAACTGTCCTGTCATTATGAAATATTCCTCGAAAGCTTCCCCAACCTCCCGAGGCAACGGAGAATATCCAAATCAAAATTAGAACAACCGTGACAGCATACAGCATCGCCTTTAGTTTTGAATTTGATACAAGCACGGATATCCCGGCAAATACAAGGAGTATTGGCCAGAGCCTGAAGATAAAATGCCAGTTCAGCGTCAGGACATCGAAGTTTGAAAGGAACAATGCGACGCCGAGAAGTATTATCAGCAGACCTGCAAAAATTCTACTGACTTTCATGGTGTTCCCCTTTTTGCTCTTCTCTTCGCACTGAATTCATAATTAGCCCAACTCCGATTGCCACGAGAATCAATGGCCAAGTGTTGGAAAAACTAAAAAAGGGCAGATAATTGTCAGCCAGGAAAAGCGCGCCAAGAACTACCAGGACAATTCCTCCAATTACGCCGCCATGTCGCCTGCGATATCTGTATTCATAATCCGTATTTTTCTGTTCCACGTTACTTTCTCCTTCTGCTGTTTGTGTTGATGTTTGAAAAACGAATTTTTCCTTCGGCACGACGATCCATAGAATGATGTAAGCCAATAAACCAGATGCACCGGCAAGGGTCGCTACGACAAATATAACTCTCACGAATACTGGATCGATGTCAAAATACTCGCCGAGTCCGCCAGCCACCCCTGCAATGATCGTGTTCTTTCTCGAACGATATAACCTGCGTTCCATATTCGAACTCCTTTTTAGAAAGTTACGATAAAGTAAATAAAAAGTTACCCAATTGGTCCCGCAAGGTCATAACATAATTGGCTTTCATTTTCCAACCCCCTGAAACAAAAAATCCCGATCGACAACTTGTCAATCGGGATTCTTTCGAAGAAACTACTTCGAGAGAAGCTTTGGCGGTGTCAAATCTTTTTGACTTTTGCCGCTTGCAAACCTTTGGGGCCTTGCTCAACTTCGAATTGAACTTTGTCGCCTTCTTTCAAAGTCTTATAGCCGTCGCCGATTATGGCTTTGAAATGAACGAACACATCGTCCCCGCCTTCGCGAGAGATGAAGCCGTATCCTTTGGTTGCGTTGAACCACTTCACGGTTCCTTGCTCCATTGCTGGATCCTTTCGATAATGTTTCTAAAAATGTACCCGAGCCGTCGCGCCAGATGTTCTTGGCTTATACAGAATTGCCGGTGAAAAAATTTCTTTCTTCACCTCTGCATGCGATGCTGTGCCTCGTGTAGAATCCGCAGCAACGGAGCCAACACACGGGGAATTACATCTGGTAAAATCCGGAAGGTCTCCGGAATCTACCACGTGCAGCTACAACCCATAAAACAGATGACCGAATCATCACTGCCGCTCAATTATTTTCCAAGAATGCGGCTGCCGCTTTCGCAGCATGGCGCAAACAACGGTGTACTGTTATTTGCGTGTGTATGATAACTCTTTCAAACTATCAAATGCAAATAATGGTACAAAAAAAATCAAGAATCACGGAAGGAAATAACTTCAAAAACGGCATTTTTGGCTATTTTTTAATGAGTTCCGTGAATGATGTCACTAATATGGTATTTCCCACAGATCATCTTACCGCTTGGTCCTGGTGAACTCGGCAGCGAGTCAACAGAAAATTGGACCTTCGAAAAATACTCGAGCCGACATAATTC
>JBAPNE010000034.1:0-15870 GCA_049278975.1 Candidatus Kryptoniota bacterium | reverse complement strand
GTATCTGCCCATGAGCCATCGTAGTTGTAAAATCCTGAACCGAAAATAGCAAAGAGGGAATTATTAAATGTCAGAGTCGGGGATATTTTCCATTCGTTTAAGAGTTCAAAATGAGGTTGAGAGAAATTTTCTATTTCAGGGCTTCTTCTCGGAGCGGCGTAAACGGTGTCTCCATCTGCAACGAATCGGGTCATATGCGGTGAATAGTTGACCTTAGTGCTGTCGGTGCTCCAGTCGGCCCAATTTGCAGTGCGAAGATTTTTGTCCAAGGCAATAAATTTTGGCAAGCCTAAATATGATAGCCCGTCGGAAATTGGGCCGCCGTAAATATTTATCTCTGTCGTCACATTGTCATCGTATCTCGTGGCATTGAGAAAATAACTGTCTAAGTTTACCCAAGAGTCCTGCCGGTACCCATCGGTCATGTTATTTGCAAGATGCGCATAAACCGAATAACGATTGTCGATCAATCCTGAGCTGAGCGTTGCGGAATATCTTTGATTCATGCCGCCTGAACCGGTTGAGCCGGCTCCGAATGTAAAATTTAACTCGCGTTCGTTTGCAAGATTCGTGGTTTCGAGATTAATCGATCCGCCGATCGCAGGCGCTCCATAGAATTCATTCCCGGCGCCGCGCTGCACTTGGATTGATTCCGTGCTCGCCTGCAAATCGGGCATGTCAATCCAATAAACGTTGTGATCTTCCGGATCGTTCTGAGGTATTCCATTGACCATAATGGACACTCTTTGCTGTTCGAACCCGCGCATCGTTATATAAGAGTAGCCGATGCCTTCGCCATTTTCGGAATATTGAATGACCGACGGGAGTTGCGATAATAAAACAGGAATATCCTGATATGCGAATTGATTTTTGATTGTTGTATCCGGCATCTCACTGAAAGTCACCGGACTTTGGTGTTCTTTTGCAATTTGAGCAGTGACTAAGATCGGCATGAGCTTGTATGTTTTTCTTACTAAATGAATTGTAAGCTCTTTGCTTGGAACCACTATCGGAATTTTTATCGTATTATATCCACCTGCCGAAGCTTCAAGGAAGTAGACACCTTCCGGAACACTTGTGAATTGAAATTTACCGTTTACATCGGTTGTCTTACTGTCGCCTGTAGGAAGGAATTTTATCCGGGCTTGAATGATTTGCGAATTGTCCGATGAATCTATAACGATGCCTCGAAGAGTGAATTTCTCCTGGGCGTTTGATACCGCACAAAACATTGCCAGGACAAAGAGCGTAACCTTTAATACTTTCATAACTTCTCCATAAACAGTTAAACCGTTTTTACTTCCGACCGAAACTACCGCGGTCGAAAACAAAAACGGTCAATAAATAGAGAAGCTCCGTCCATTTTCCTCCGCTGGTATTATCCAGATCAGGTTCGTAGGGTTTTTCTCAGCCGTCCCGATTCTAAAGCCGTTCGGGACAGCACCCCTAACGGACGAATTAATTTAAAAAAGCGGGAAACCTAAAGCAAGCTTAGTGGTACAGACCTAAAATTAGAATTCAAAGGAGGTTTAAAGATAATAAAAAAATTACAAGTCTTAAAATCTTTTGTCTGAGTTGAGCTCAAGGACGATATGAACATATGACCAAATCTGAAAAGAGATGGGGAAGTAGGACTCTTTTTTCCTTGGCATTCAAGATCATGTTCTATGTCGTGAATGGGTGTCTGTTATAGATACGAAGTAACATAACACAGATTCTATAACCATTTAGTATTCCACTGTTAAACCCAAGTTAAAGAAGACTCCTCATCAGAAATTTGTGACATAACCATGACGAATTCCGAAGTCCTTTATGATTTCGACAACTTCCTCTGGTTCATCACAGACGTGGAATATCTCCAAATCTTTTTCTGATATACAATTCTCCCCGATTGCGGTTTCGCGCATCCAATCGAGAAGTTTCTGCCAATAGCTGCTTACCATGAGTATCACAGGAAACGCTTTCGTCTTTTGCGTTTGTATCAGTGTAATTGCTTCGGAGAACTCGTCGAGCGTTCCATATCCACCGGGCATGACAACAAATCCTTGCGCGTATTTTACGAACATGACTTTCCTAACAAAAAAATGGCGGAACTTCATGAGCTTGTCAGGGTCGATGTATTCATTGGACTTTTGCTCGAACGGCAGATCAATATTTAGCCCGATTGATTCGCCGCCGCCCTCTTTCGCTCCACGGTTCGCTGCTTCCATCAAGCCGCTGCCGCCGCCGCTGACAATTGCATATCCTGTTTGCGCGAGAGCGCAAGCAACTCGACGCGTAAGCTCGTAGTATTTGCTCCCAGGCTTTATTCGCGCCGATCCGAAAATAGAAACCGCCGGCGCCGTTCGGCTCAATAGGTCAAAGCCATCGACAAATTCCGACATTATCTTAAAAATCCTCCAGACATCCTGTTGGCGTGATTCGAGAATTGATAATCTATCATTATCATGGTTGTGGTTGATCGTTGAACCCATATTTAAATTCTTCCGTCAATAAAGTTTCGCAAAAGTGTTTTCCCGTTCTCGGTCATTACCGATTCAGGATGGAATTGTACCCCTACAATGGGATAGTCTCTGTGTTTAAGTCCCATCACGATATTATCCGCGGTCCACGCAATGACTTCGAGCCGTTGGGGAAAGTTACTGCTCGAAACAATCAAAGAATGATAGCGTGTCGCGGGAAACGGAATCGGCATTGAATTGAAAATCGATTTACCGTTGTGGATTATCTGTGAAGTTTTACCGTGCATCGGCAGAGGCGCTTTAACAACTTTTCCGCCGAAGACTTCTCCGATCGCCTGATGACCGAGGCAAACACCAAGGATCGGGAGTGTTTTATGAAATTCTTTTATGACATCTTCAGAGATTCCGGCTTCACGCGGTGTCTTGGGGCCGGGAGATATTACGATTGCAACAGGCTTCATAGTATGAATTTCATCCAGCGTGATTTTGTCGTTCCGTACCACGCAAACTTTAACGCCAAGCTCACTAAGGTACTGATACAGATTGTACGAGAAGGAATCGTAGTTATCGATCAAAAGTATCATGGACGATATCTTTCCCTATTGAAACCTATCCAAAAGTTTCAATGCCTCAAGATTTGCCCTCATCTTATTTATTGATTCATCAAATTCTCTTTCCGGATCGGAGTCATAAACGATTCCTGCTCCCGCCTGCAAATATGCTTTGTTGCCATCGACAACGAAAGTGCGGATCGCAATGCAAGTGTCCATGTTATCATTAAAGTCGATATACCCGACGGCTCCGCCGTAAATCTGTCTTGGGATCGTTTCAAGCTCAGATATAATTTCCATGGCGCGTACCTTCGGCGCACCGCTGAGGGTGCCGGCTGGAAAACATGCCGCAAGGGTCTCGATTGCGTCTTTTCCATTTTCTATCCTGCCAACCACGTCCGAAACTATGTGCATGACATGAGAAAATTTTTCGATGTGCATAAAATTATTTACATGAACGCTTCCCGTCGAAGCGACTCTACCGATATCATTCCTTCCGAGATCAACCAACATAACATGTTCGGCTTTCTCTTTCTCATCGACAAGCAGGTTTCGTGTAAGCCTTTCGTCCTCCTCCGGTGTACCTCCACGCGGGCTTGTCCCGGCTATCGGCCGCATCTCGATCTTGTCACCTTCTTTTCTAACAAACATTTCGGGTGATGATCCAATGATTGCAATTCTTCTATCCCGTAAAAAACCTTCCGAGTCGTCGCTAAAAATCGATTCCAAATAAAACATGTACGGCGAAGGATTTAGAGCCCGGACGCCGCGATACAGCATAAAGGGATCTCCCTCGAGATCAAATTCGACGCGCTGCGATGGAACAACCTGAAAGATGTCTCCCTCGATGATGTATTTCTTTGCCTGCTCAACCGCCTTTTTGTAATTCTCTTTGGTTACATTAAACTTCGGCTCACCAACCTTGCAGGCATTAGTAAAATTTTTATCTTCGTTTGTTCTGAGGAAACTTATGATCTTCTTCGAGTAAGCTAACCGATCTTCAAGCCTCTTTGCCAAAGAATTAGAAGTACCCGTTAGCGGAACAAGGCAAACTAAAAGAATTTTTCTCTTTAAATTGTCAACCGCAAGAATCGTATCGTAAAAATTCAAAAATACTTCGGGAAGAGAATTCTTCGATTCTTTTATCTTTATTGCCTCCAAGTAACGGACAAAGTCGTATCCAAAATATCCTACCGCTCCGCCGGAAAAGCGCGGGAGATTCTTTACCGGAAAAATTCTGAATTGCGAGAAGAAATCTTTGAGCTTGGAAACCGGCGATGCCGTTTCGGAAATTCCGTTTGCAGAAGAAGTTTTCTTTTCGCCCGCGATTATCGTAGTTACTGTACAATCTTTAACTAAGAAAGTTGCGAACGGAGCTACGCCCATAAAAGAATAGCGCCCGATGTTTTCCCCGCCTTCCGCACTTTCGAGGAGAAAACTATTTTTGCCGAAACGTCTGAGCCGCAGGTAAAGGCCGACCGGCGTGAAAACGTCCTCCAGGATTTCTACAACTATTGGATAATGAGTGTACCCGGACGATTTTGCTTTCTCAAGCTCGGTCTGGCTCGGGATCTGCTCAATCACGGGTGTCGTTGAGAAGGTAGTCGATGGCTGATAACTCATATCAATCGGGCCGATATTTTACCAATATCTCCGCTGCCTTCCTCACGTCTTCGATTGAAACATCGAGGTGAGTTACCGCACGTACCTTCCCTGCACTTCCTGCAGACAAAAGAATGCCTAACGATTTTGTATCCGCGATAAATTTATTTACAGTCAATAATGGTTTGATTCCGAAGATAACGATATTCGTTTCTACATGTTCAATATTTACTTCATAAAGCGGCGACTCACAGAGAATTTTTGCAAACGCCTTTGCCTTTTCATGATCCTCGGCGAGTCTATGAATATTATGTTCGAGGGCATACAAGCCGGCTGCTGCAAGAACTCCTGCCTGTCGCATGCCGCCGCCAAAAATTTTCCGAAAGCGATGTGCCCTGTCAATGTATTCTTTTGTTCCGGTAAGCACGGACCCGACTGGCGCTCCTAAACCTTTTGAGAGACAAACTGAAACCGAATCGAAACGCTTTGCAAATTCAGAGACTTTGATTCCCGTTGCAACCGAAGCGTTCCATAATCTGGCGCCATCGAGATGATATTTCAATTTGTGCCGCGAAGTCACTTCTTTGATTTCATCGATCAACTTCATCGGATAGATGCTCCCTCCTCCGCGGTTGTGAGTGTTTTCTACGCAAACAAGTTTCGTGGGCATCATATAATAAACATCAGGTCTTATCGCTTCTTCAACTGCAGCAGCAGACATGACTCCTCTTATGCCTGGAACGGGATTCAACTGAACTCCCGACAACAAAGACGGCGCAGCACTTTCATAATTAAAAATGTGCGACTCTCTCTCGACGATCACTTCGTCTCCCGGATTTGTATGAGTCTTCAAAGCGAGCTGGTTCGACATTGTTCCGCTCGGGACATAAAGTCCGCTTTCCTTGCCGAGGAGTTCCGCAACTTTTTCCTGTAAACGATTTACGGTCGGATCTTCTCCGAATACATCGTCGCCGACTTCCGCATTCGCCATTACCCTCCGCATTTCGTCGCTCGGCTTCGTAACTGTATCGCTTCTCAAATCAATGTAGTTCGTAAAACCTCTCCTTTGTTTTTACTTCTAAATTTAAGAAAAAGTCCGATAAGAATTGCTCCGGCAGAAATTATTTCGGAAACATGAGCTATCCAATCTCCGTGCTCAGTATAAAATGTAATTTGATTATCGATTGGAATCTCTGCGGTAAGAGTTGCTTTTTCATCAAGCCGGGTCTGCTTCCCGATATATCTTCCGTAAGGATCGATGAACTCGGAGATGCCAGTATTCGCTGCGCGGACAACCGATCTCCTGTTTTCCACGGCGCGAAGAACCGCGTAAGTCGCATGCTGGTACGGCCCCGAGGATTTTCCATACCATCCGTCGTTTGTGATAATCACCAGGAAGTTCGCGCCCTTCTTCACGAATTCCCTGACATAATTCGGAAAAATACTTTCGTAACAGATGACTGTCGAGAAAGTAATCCCGTTCTTGAGATTGAACACGGTTGTGTCTTTGCCCCGTGCCCAGTTGCTGATGCCGACTCCCCAATTGAGAGGTTTGATGAGAAACGGGACGGCATCGGCATAAGGGATTCGTTCGCCGAACGGCACGAGAATAATTTTTCCGTAAGTCTGGTATTCGTTTGAACGCGGTTCGAATAACGCAGCACCATTATAGGCATCATAATACATGCGAGCGAATTCGTCGTAGTGGCTGCTGACTTTAGCTTCGTCGGGTTTCGAATAATAAGTTGCAAGAGGAGCTCCGCTTAGAAGAGAAACACCTGTGCTATCCAAGAATGCCAGGAGGTGGTGTTTGAAATAATAATTCTGCGGAAGAAGGATGTAAAACGGAATTGCCGTCTCGGGCCAGACTACGAGGTCGGGTTTCTGAACTCTCGCTTCATAAGTCTCATTTTCATATTCTTCTAAAATTTGGCTCGGGGTGCCGGACCACTTTGCGTAAGGATCGATATTCGGCTGGACAACCATAACGTTCAAAGTGTTTGAATATCTTAAATCCTTTGCCGTTCTCAAAATATTCAGTCCATAAATTTCAGGAATGACGATAAGAAGAAACGCCGATGACAGTGAAACCGCGATCTGAATTCTCTTTTTCTTGCGATCTTCCATCCATGATATTAAAGCATAATAGATGAAAGAATTCACCAACAAGATTTGAAACGACAAGCCGAAAAGCCCCGTGAAAGATGCAAACTGAATATCGGATAAGTTGTATGATTGGGAATAGCCGACAGTGAGCCATGGGAACGCAACTTCCGTGATTGAATGCAAATGCTCGAATGAGAGATAAAGAAACGGAAAAAAGAAGAGAGCCTTCGGGCCGAGCCTTCTATGAACAAAGTGGTACACTAGCATGGGAATCGTGAAGAAAAGAGGATGACCAAGAACGAGCCCGGCTCCTCCAATCATAAGAAACGGGTCAGCTTCTCTCGTCCAGCCGCCAACCCAATAAATAGCAACAATATTGAAAGCTAGAAAACCGAAATAGGACTGCTTGAAAACTTCTTTGTAATTTTCGGCGTTGTCCATAACGAAAAGGAGCGGCACAAATCCAACAAATGCTAGCAATCCAAAATGAAAGGGGGGAAATGAAAAGCCGAGAAGAAGACCGGAGAAAATACAAAGGCCAAGATTCGAGTTAAAAAGTTTATTTGCTTTTATCATAAAATGTTATCTATAAATATAAATAGGGTTTGAAAGTATCCATGGAAACGAGCGCTTCATGAACAGCGGCAGCATGACTCGTTTCTGGAATGCCTGAACCCTGTACTCGCCCGGATGCATTACCGGAAAATCAATTGAACTCGCATTGTCATAGGAGGCAATTATTTTTCCGTTCCACACGATCTGCGTCTCGACACCACTGCTGTCCGGCATAACTATATGGAGGTGCGCCGATTTTTCAACTTTCAAACTGTCACCCATGACGACTTCATCTGTATCGGATGTCGCCGTAAACAAAAACCCTCTCGCTTGCTCGAGCCCACAAAATGAGACGAACATATTCCCTTTTCGCACAGCATTCAGAAGCAATTCCCTATCATGATGGTACAATCCATTGAACTGTTCTTTAGTGACTATGACGGTTTGAACCAGATCAAATAAACTCTGATACGACGGGAAGTGCCAGTAGAAATTTTTTCCAAACTTGACATTAGAGCGCGCATCTAATGATCCTATTCCAACAACTTTGCGGCTCATATTTAGTTCATCAAACTTTTTCATTTCCTCGCCGGGGTATTCAAGCAGATAATTTAACGCTTCCTCTTGAAAGCCATACGCGACGTATGCGCCGATCACTTTGTTTATTCCGAAAAAGGTCAACGAATTCCGCCAGCTCTCGTCGAAGTTGTACAATTCGATCCCCGTGAAATTCTCCGTATTCCAGTTGTCCCAATCTAATGTTCCACGAGGATGAAACATGTGTGTCGGTATAACCATGCTTTCCTTCGCAAGAGCATCATGGAACACAGAATCTGAAGTCACGCCGCCCTGTGGCACGAGCGGAATACTGTCGCCGATTACAAGAAAGTGGCCGTGTTTTCCGTTGGTCGAGATTTCAACCGCCGGAACAATTAAGCTCATGCCGAACCGCCCGGCTAAATTGTCGATCATCGGCTGAACCGTGTTATAATCGGTTATGATCGCAAAGTGGATCCCAAGTGAATCACACATTCTCCCGATTTGCTGATAGCTATCGCTTCCATCCGAGTATTGCGTATGAACATGAACTACGCCGGAATACTCGTGATATTTTCCGAAATCCACGCCGGCTTCGCGATCGATTCGGTATGTAAGAAGATCGTTGGTAATTGAAAGGATGATAATTGCGGCGATTACCGCACCGATCATTTTTAAAATTCTCTTAAACATGTTTGCGCTTGTAAAAATATTTCAAGATGAAATATACCGCGGCAAAAACTACTATTGCCACAACGATGGTTCCGTAAATGTCTAAATAATATTCTAACTTTCGCCAGTTATGTCCCAGCTGCGAGCCAGTAAAGACCAACAGCGTGTTCCACAGCAGTGCACTCATTGCACAAAGGGGCAAGGTGATTACGATTGGCAACTTCGATAGCCCGACAAAAAAAGAAATCACGGCTCTTGTCCCCGAGAGGAATCGATTCCCGACCACCATCCAGTATCCGTATTTCGTAAACCATCCTTCCACAGTCTTTATTTTCTCAAGTGGGAGAAATTTCAGTTTCCCCGAATCAACCAATTCCCTGCCAAAAATAAATCCGACATAGTACATTAGGACGAAACCGGCAGTGCTGCCGAGCGTCGCAAAAAGAATAGCCGCAATTATATTAAGCTTTCCGAAACCTACAAGCGCACCCCCAAATGCTACAACCAGGTCACTCGGCGAAGGAGGAAAAAGATTCTCTAAGAAAGCAAAAAAGAATAGGGCCAAATAGAGATAAGCTGGAGCGGCGTGGTACAATGCAGCGATGACGCCGTTAATTTCAGTCACATGCCTTCCATCAGAACTACCGCAAAACAAGCTATAGCATTTTTGTTCACGAGAGTTCCTTCCGTTGTCTTCGATTTAACCGATACTTGATCCGGCGGTACACCGCAAGCTTTTGAAATAGATTGTTGAATTGTTTCATACAACATGTTGAGCTTCGGACGGTCGGCTACCAAAACAAGATCCACATTGCCTATCTTCATCTTTCTTTCTGCCGCGCTTTTTAGTGCGAAAGTTAATATATGCTTGCTATCTATTCCTTCAATTGTTTTATCGTCATCTCGGAAATACATTCCGATATCTCCCTTGGCACAAGCGCCGAGTATCGCGTCGCTCAAAGCGTGAAGAATGACATCGCCATCTGAATGACCGCGAAGTCCCATCGGAAAATCTATTAACAAGCCACCTAACATTAGCGGTTTGCCTTCGACCAATTCATGTGCATCAAATCCGAATCCAATTTTCATAAACTTTGAAACCCATCAAATTCGAAAGTGGGCTTGTCCCATTCGATCCTCATATCAGTAACATGAGCCGAGATCGGCCCGCGGTTTAATTCCTTTATGAATTCCTGTATCAAGCCTTTCTCTCCTTCCGCGATTACTTCGACTCTTCCATCGAAAAGATTTTTAACGAATCCTTTCATCCCGTAAACGCCAGCCTTTCGAACCGTGAAAAAGCGATAGCCGACTCCTTGTACAAGTCCGCTAACGAATAAATGAGCTCTAGCCTCAGCCATTTTGCAACTCTTGCATTATCATGGTACATTGCGTCTAATGTCGTGGGACACCGGTTCTTGGTGAATCACAACTTTAGAAATAACAGGAAATTTCTTCAAGATAGATTCCTCGAGCCCATTTACTATCTTAACCGTATTACCGAACGAAAAAGTTTCATCAAACTGGCACACCATCGCAACTCGAAGTCCGGATTCGCTTTCCGCAAAATTCAAATTACTGCATCCCACGACGCCCTGCTGAGATTTCACAAAATTCAGAAGTTTCTTAGGTAGAGCGCTGTGCTGAAAATTTGGCGCTGTGGCATCAATCGGTTTCATTGAAGATTTGTCCATATGTACGAAAATATGATCGACATTTCTAACTTGATCTCGAATTGCATTTTCAAGCGCATCTGCTTTCTTGTGTGCGGCTTCAATCGTGTCGGTGTCCACTACTTCCAAATGCAGGTCAATTTCAAATCCCGTTTTTGTAGAAAACACTTCTAATTCGTGAATTTTTCCTTCAACTTTATCAGCGGCAAATCTAACCTTATCCATTACAGTTTCCCTGCTCGTTGCCACGGGTTCGGCATGTACCACCACGTCGATATTCTCTCTGACCGCACGCACCCGCTTTTCGATTTCGTCCATCAGCGAATGAGCTTGCTCAAACGGAAGAAGTCGCGGAAGTCCGACCACCATGTCAACAAATATTTTCCCACCGGAATCTCTGACGCGCAAGCTTTTTAACTCTTCAACTTCCGTTGGTTCGAGCGCGGCCTCGCGAATACTTGACACCAATTTACGACTTGGACTACGGTCAACGAGAACATCGATAGCTCGCTTCCCAAGCCTAATGCTGATGAACATTACAATTATTGAAACGCCTAAAGCCGCGAACGGATCCGCAAATGTAAAACCTATCCTTGTTCCCAGTAACCCAAATACGACAACGCTTGAGCTGAGAATATCCATTGAGAAATGAAGTGCGTCTGCTTCCAAAGCCTGGCTGTGAAATTTCTTTGCGGCACGCGAAAGCATTCGAGACCTTGTAAAATCAACGGCAATTGATGTGAACATAACAGCGAAGCTCCAGACGGTAATTTCGACTGCAACTTTCTTGAAGAGCAATCGCTCAATGGCTTCCCTGCCGATAAAGACGCACGTCAATAAAAGAAGCAGGGTTTCGAAAAGGGCGGAAACGTTCTCGAACTTTCCATGTCCGTAAGGATGTTCCGGGTCGGCGGGTTTATCGGCGGCTTTGACGGCGAAGAGAGTCGCAATAGCTGCTATTAAATCGAGCGCAGAATGGGCTGCCTCGCTCATAATTCCGAGACTGCCCGTGGCAATTCCGACTACGAGTTTAAAAGCCGATAGAAATACAGCGGCGATTACTGACGCAACCGCCGCTCCGATTTTTTCGCGAGATGAATCTTTCGTCAATCGGCGAAGTTGTCCCTTCGGGATTAGACTTTGACGTACTTGTTTACGACGTCTTTAGTATTTTTCGTGTTAAGCTTTAGGAAGAGAAACTCGAATCGTTTCTCAAGCTCCGTATTCGCTTTTGCAAACCAGTCTTTTCCGAGGTTCCACATCTGCTGCTTGAAAGGCCCAAACGCTTTCTTTCGCGTCTTGTAAATAAATTGCTCGTCGGTCATGTCGGGTTTCTTTTCGTCCGCGCAATTTTTTCTGAGGTAATCGTAAATTGTTTCCTTGAAATCCTTTGGGAAAATATCGAAGAGCAAATTCTGGAAGCCGGTCGCAAGGTGAATTTCAGCAGTGCCTACTCCCGGGAATTTATCGAAAAGTTCTTCCGGCAGGGTCGATGCACCATGTTGGACAGCTCCCGCCATGCCGTATTCTTTTCTGGCAATTTTTGAAATTGACTCGAGAACACTGAAGTCAATCTTAACTTGCGCGACTGTACCATCCGGCAGTGGGACTCCACCATGGCTCGAGCCAGTCTGGACACTGATTTTGCTGATCGGCACCGCTCCATGCTTCTTCGAATTCAGAGTCTTGACATAACCTTGCATGTAGGCTCGGAATTCTTCGGGAGTGGAATTTTTTCCGCCAACCTCGCCAATCTCTCCGCCGACCGAAACTGTAACGCCTTTCGGCTCAACTTCACGAATAAGCGCTGTCAATTCAGCCGCAAGCTCGTAGTTATTCCGCTGCTGTTCTTCGGTTGTGCTCTTGCTGAGATCGACAAGCGTAGAAGAATCTATGTCGATGTTATAGAACTCGGCAGCGATCGCTTCTTTGATAAGCGATTTAATCGCATCGGTTTCCTTCTGCGCGTCCTGCACAAATTTTTTCGCATTGAACTGGAAATGGTCGCCCTGTATGAATACGGGGCCGGAATAATTTTCCTTAACCGCTGCTGCGAGAACGCATGCAGAATATTCAGCCGGGCGCTGGTCGGTATAACCCATCTCCGACTTCGCAATCTCAAACACGAACGGGCCGATATTATTTTTCTTTGCAACTCTGATCATTGCGCGCGCAAAGTCATAAGTAATTCCTCGTATGTTCACCGCAGGCACTGTGAAACCGGAAACCTCTCCGCGTCCGTATGCCGAATAAAGCGACTGGATGGAAGCAGAGCCAGCTCCAAGATTCTTTGCAAGTTCATGGATCGTCCACCTAATTTTAGTCTTCACTTCTTCACTTGGGTTGAAGACTGACTCGTAAACGAGCGTATCTATTACCGAGCTTCGAAGTTTTTCGGCGTTGGAAACCTTCAGCTTTTGCCAGCCGTCAACCTCGACAACACCTTGTAAATTGTTTTTAAGTTCATCAACGTTCTTAATCATGTAACCTCCTAAATATTTTCATTACAAAGTTATTAAACAGTTGTTTTCATTTCAAGAAACTTATGGAGTAAAGTTCAACATTTCTAATTGACTTTACGAATCCGCGCCGCGAAACATCCATCTATATCATGCCTGTGCGGGAAAATTTCAACGAAGCCTTCGCGCCCCATCAAAGCTTTATTCACGAATAAATCTGCCGGCTCTATAACAAATCCAGGATGATTGGTCAAAAATGTCTGGACAACCTCCTGATTCTCTTCTGCTTCGATCGTACACGTGCTGTAAACAATAACGCCGTTGGGTTTCAAAAGCCTTGAAACGTTATCGAGAAGCCCGGTTTGGATCTTAGTAAGGTTTGTAATGTCCTGAGGGTCGCGTTTCCATTTGGAGTCTGGTTTTTTTCTGATAGCTCCGAAACCCGTGCAAGGTGCGTCAACTAATATCTTATCAAAGAGAACCTCGTCAGTATAATCTGTCCCGTTCGCTACCACAACTTTAGCGTTGTTGTATCCCAGCCTGTCGAGGGCACTCTGGATAAGACAAATACGATGGTCGTATTTTTCGACTGCTGTAAGGTCCACATCTCCGTTCGTCAACTCAAGAATATGAGTCGTCTTCCCGCCGGGCGCGGCGCAAATATCTAAAATCCTCTCCCCTCGTTTCGGATCGAGAAGTATGGAAACTATTCCCGCTCCTTCATCCTGGACGGTAAACTGCCCGGCTTTGAAAGACTCGATGTCACCGATCCTCGATAAGCCATCGACATAAAGGAAGTTCGGAATAAACTTGCCGCAAGAGACTTCCATACCATGGTCTCTGAATTCTGCGGCAAGTTGATCCGTCGAAATTCTGTTTGTATTAACGCGCACCGACAGCCGCGGCCGATCATTCAATGCAATGAGAAGTTGTTCCGTTTCAAAAATGCCAAACCTGTCTATGAATCTTCGCACAAGCCATGATGGAAAAGAATGAATAGTCGATAGCGCTTTGACCGGATCGTCATCGACGGCAGGATACTCGATCAAATTAGCTTTCCGAATTGCTGTTCTGAGAATTGCATTAACGATATTAGCAGAGGATTGCCCTCGAAGCTTCTTCACAAACTTGACAGCCTCGTTGACGGCGGCCGATTGTGGTATGCCTTGAAGGAACATAAGCTGGTACAACGCGAGTCGAATGGCGTTCTTGACGTTGATATCAAGTTTGTAATAATCGCCTCTATAAAATTGCATTATGACATAATCAATCTTGAGCTTCCAGCGAATAGTGCCGTTAACTAACTCGGTGAGGAATGCTCTGTCTAATCTGCTCAAATCGGGGCTCTTCATTTCGAAGTCGAGAATCTTGTCAAGATAGGAATCTGTTCTTTCAATTCTACTTAGGACTTTGATAGCAACTTCGCGGGCTGTCTCGTACAATACAAAGTCAGCATCGTTCTTTGGCTCGCCGTCGTAGGTCTTGAATTGTGCCATCTCTTTGTCCCCCTGCGTTTCTTTTTCCTCGTTTCCCGACAAAACATTTGCATACCCTTGGGTTAATTCGTGCTCTGGCAACACCAGTTCAACTTGCTACAATTACTATATCAGCAAGTTTGAAGGACTAATTCACGAAAGTTATCCAAATGTCGCACGAACTCTGTCTCAATTTACCTGAAAATATTCAACCGGTTAACGAAAAAGAATAGAACTGAGGGATTATGCTTCAGTTTTTGCTTTCTGTCCATACTTTTTCATGAACCTCTCAACGCGGCCTGCTGCGTCGAGAAGTTTCTGCTTTCCGGTGAAGAACGGATGGCAGTTCGAGCAAATTTCAACTTTCAGGAGTTGTCCGGGGTCTGTTGAACGAGTTTTAAATGTATTTCCACAAACGCATGTTACAGTTATTGTATGATATTTTGGGTGAATTCCGGTTCTCATTTTTTCTCCGATTTGTAGGATAATCTAAACAATATTTGCTCGAATTTCAAGCGGTGCACATCACTGGTAGTGGGCTATTTTGATGCAGATGAAATGTTCCATCTTAGTGTACTCGAACTCACAAAAAAACGCCTCCCCGTCATTGCGATAGCGCCTTTAGCACCACTAGGGCAATCCTCCACGCCTCCTGTCATTGCGATCCGCCTCAGGCGGAGAAGCAATCCGTCAAATAGTGGTTTATTGATTGGGATTGTCCCGCTCATTCATCCTGTACAAGTGCGAGGCGTCACGCGCTTCGCGTGATGACTCTGTCCCGAGCTTTCTCAGCCTTAGGCTGATCCGCCTCTGGCGACGAGGAATCTTGTATGGAGTACCATTCGATTAACATTTTAGGAGTCCTATAAAAGATTCCTCGTCGCAAAGCTCCTCGGAATGACATGCGGTGATGGTGCAGACAGTTTTTAGCGGCGGGTTAGGGTTCGGACATGTACCACAAGTAGGGCCGAACCAGCATGAAGACCTAGTAATGAGAAAAAGAATTCAGTCACTCGCCTGGTGCCAAGAAAGCAATCCTTCGCAAGGGAAGCAATGCTTGATCTTCTTCATTCATCTTATCATAGTGCTCTTCCCAATAATCAATCAGAGTATCGAGATCCAACTTCTCAATATGGCGCGGTGCGTTTCTGATTGCGACGACGGCATCCTGGGTAAATCCAGACGAGGATACGAATAGGCCAGTGTCCCCGTCTTTGTTCAGTGCTCCTGAAAGCTGTTGAATCTCCTTTGAAGTTGTTTTCTCTTCTTTATGTTTAACTTGCACTTTTATCCGTGGGGCCTCAGTCCCAAAGGGATCCTTGTACGCCAAAATATCCACTCCGCCATCTGAGCGACCTTTGGGAGCCACAAATGGCGTGTGATATCCCATACCGCGCAGCAACGCAGCGATCAATTCCTGGAATGTGTAAGGGTCCATGCCGTTGATGTAGTCCCTGATTTCTTCTCGGGCTGAATCGACAGCCTCATCGTACGCCGGCACGTACTGTTCCTCGGGCGCTTCTGGACTTGCCTCCGGTTCGGGTTTCATCCTTGGATGATTCCGTTTCCACTCGTCATATTTCTTCGTCGCCAGATTAATGAAATCCTTCGCGGACATCTTCAATGCTTGTGAGCCTTCTGGCGTAATATACCAAACACCCTTCTTTTTCAGGAGCCAACCCGCCTTTACGAGATCAATGGAGAAGAAATGTATCACTGATTGCCAACGAATGTAGCCCGTCTTCTCAAAGCGTTCCTTTTCATAATCAGTGAACTTC